>NZ_JASPKB010000014.1:0-35490 GCF_030232515.1 Corynebacterium sp. MSK004
ATCAACGGCAGACTCGAACACCTACGCGGCATCGCCCTAGGATTTAAAAACCTCAACCACTACATCTTGCGATGCCTGATCCACTCCGGACAACTACAGGACAAAATCAACGCACTCTAAAACCGGAAGGGCCGGTTTATCTGGGGCCGCGAATCATCCGATACGGAGCAGACTGGTACAAGCTCCGAGCCAACCTCGACGGCCGCGCTTGCGACCACGCCTATGACCATCACGGGCGCTTAAGAAACTGAGATCACAACTGCCCTAGCTGCCAAATCTAGCGCTTCCGCGTCGATTTACGCGGCTAGATTCGTCAGCTAGGGCAGTTGAAGTTTGCTGGAACGCTCTGGTTCAGGCTCTAGTGGAAGAAGTGGCGGGTTCCGGTGAGGTACATGGTCACGCCAGCCTTCTTAGCGGCCTCGATGACTTCTTCATCGCGAATGGAACCACCCGGCTGAACCACGGCCTTAACACCGGCGTCGAGGAGAACCTCGAGGCCATCCGCAAACGGGAAGAAGGCGTCCGAGGCAGCGAAGGAACCTTCGGTGCGGTTGGTGCCGTCGGCCAGCGTGTTGGCGCGCTCAACCGCGAGCTTGGCGGAGTCGACGCGATTGACCTGGCCCATGCCCACGCCCACGGTGGCATTGTCCTTGGCCAACAGGATGGCGTTGGACTTCACCGCACGCACGGCGCGCCAAGCAAACTCGAGCTGCGCTAGATCGGATTCGTTCAGGGCCTCGCCCACAGCCAGCGTCCAGTTGGCCGGGTTATCGCCCTCCGCCTGGTAGGTATCCGGCTCTTGGGTGAGCACACCGCCGGAAATGTACTTGCGCTCCACCTGCGGAGCCTCGTACTCAGCTTGCAGCACGCGCAGGTTCTTCTTGGCCTTAAGAACCTCGATGGCGCCCTCCTCGTAGGACGGGGCCACGATGACCTCGGTGAAGATCTCCTTGACCTGCTCCGCCATCTCCACGGTGACCTCGCGGTTCACAGCGATGACGCCGCCGAATGCGGACATCGGGTCGCAGGCATGGGCCGCGCGGTGAGCAGCCGCGATGGACTCGTCAGACACCGCGATGCCACACGGGTTGGCGTGCTTGATGATTGCCACGCACGGGCGCTCATGATCCCAGGCGGCGCGCCACGCGGCGTCAGCATCCTGGTAGTTGTTGTAGCTCATTTCCTTGCCGTTGAACTGCGTCGCATTGGCCAGACCCTTGGCACCGATGCGGGTCACAGTCGCGGACTGGTGCGAGTTCTCGCCATAGCGCAGCGGGGTGGTCTCCTCGCCCTCGCTGAGCTGATCGACGAACCATGCGGACACCGCGGCGTCGTAATCAGCGGTGTGAAGGAAGGCATCGCGGGCTAGGCCGCGGCGCTGGTCCAGCGTGAAGCCACCGTTGGCCACGGCGTCTGCGACCTCGCCATAGCGCGCAGGGTCTACAACCACAGCAACGGAGGGGTGGTTCTTGGCGGCCGCGCGCACCATGGACGGGCCGCCAATATCGATCTGCTCCACACAGCCATCAAAGTCGGCTCCGGAGGCCACCGTCTCACGGAAGGGATACAGGTTCACCACGACGAGCTGGAAAGGATCTACCTCAAGCTCCTGGAGCTGGTTGAGGTGATCCTCTTTGCGGGTATCCGCCAGGATGCCTGCATGCACGCGCGGGTGCAGCGTCTTCACACGGCCCTCAAGGCACTCCGGGAAGCCAGTGAGCTTCTCGACGGGCGTGACGTCAATGCCCAAGTCTGCGATCTTTTTCGCGGTGGAACCGGTGGAAACAATCTCCACGCCAGCGTTATCGAGGGACCGGGCGAGGTCTTCCAGACCGGTCTTGTCATAAACGCTAATCAGCGCGCGCTTGATGTTCTTACGATCTTCGCTCATGGTACGGGGACTTAAGCCTTCCTTGCGGTAATGAATTAATTAGAGCTGAATGCTGAGTGCTTCGCCCTCCACGCGCGCCGCGCGGAGAACGCTAACGATAAGTTCTCTTTCGACCACTTTGATGCGCTCGTGCAAGCTGGCCTCATCATCCTCTGCCAGAATCCGGACGGGTTCCTGGGCAATGATGGAGCCGGTATCGACGCCGGCATCAACGAAATGGACGGTCGAGCCTGTGACCTTGGCACCATAAGCCAGCGCATCGCGTACGCCATGCGCGCCTTTGAAAGCAGGCAAGAGCGCTGGATGGGTATTAATGGTGCGACCTTCGAAGCGATCCAGGAAATCTTTGCCCAAGATCTTCATAAAGCCTGCAGAAACAACAACGTCTGGCTGCGCAGCATCCACTGCGGCAACCAGACGTTGGTTCCATTCGGCGCGGTCAGCGCCCATCTCTACGACTTCGGTGGCAATTCCCGCCGCCCTCGCGCGCTCAATGCCCTGGCAAGGCACGTCCGCGATGACTTTCACGACGCTGTAATGCTCATCCTGGCCATCGACGATGGCCTGCAATAGCGAGCCAGTTCCGGAAACCAGAACAACAACGTTGAGGTGGGCAATAGCAGCGGGCTGATGCGGTGTAGTCACGCGCTACAGCCTAGCCGCTACCGCCGTGAACCGCGGAATTTTTACTCTTTTGTGGGGCCTTCAGCTTCTTGGTGTTCCTCTGCGTCTGTGTCGAGCTTCCCCGTGGCTTCAGCGGTCTCATCGGTTTCAGCCTCGGTTTCGGCACTTTCTACGTCCACGACTTCTGCGTCAATTACGTCGGTTTCGGTCTGGCTTTCGGCCTGTTCCTCAACTGGTGCCTCAGCTTGCTCCTTAGTCTGGCCCTCTTGCTCGTCCTCTATTTCGTCCTCAGCGTCGGCCTCGGCTTCGCTTTCTTCGTCGGGGTTGGATTCCTCCGCGTCAGTCTCTGCTTCTTCCGCTTCGGCAGCGGTGGCGTCGCCAAGCACTGCAGAATCCTGCTCCGGCTGAGCAGTGTCGGTGGAGTCTGTCGTTGCCTCCTCGGCGGCCGCGGGGGCTTCTGCCTCAGCAGCCGGGACGGTAGCGCGGCGAGCGCGCCATGCGGACACCGCCTGAGACGTCGCAAATGCACACCCCACGACGAGGCACCACAGGGAGCTCAAGCCCACCGCAGTCCAGAGTTCGGGCCCGGTGTAGCCGTACACGCCTAGCGCGCCGGACACGGCGTAGTACGCCACGAGAGAGGACACAGCAACAGTGATGGTTGCAACAAGCGCTACGTGGAAAGACACCAGCGCTCGGCGACGATAAAACGCCGCCACCGCAGCGAGTACTGGAACAACCAAGAAAACCGCGAACCACGAGCTGATTGAAGGAGGAACAGCTGCGGCCAACGGCAGCGGCGGGAGTGGAACTACGTGGCCGCTGAACAGACTCACGCTGGTGCCTTCCCCAATGTGCAGCTCCGAACCGCTCAGCACCGCCCCCGCAGCAACAGCGGCATTCGGGAGATACAGAATACTTAGCAGGAAAAGCCCCACGGTCCCCATCGCTGTGAGAACCGGATAGCTAGCGAGCATCTCAGCCTGGCGCGACCAGCCACACCCCCACATAATCACAACGAGAACCAGCCCTGCGGCGCCAAGGTAGCCAAGGTAGCTCAGGCCGATTTGAGCGGCGTCGACAAATACGCGGGGAACCCCGCTGCGCTTAGCCAAGGCCTTCCACAAGCGCGGGCCCATGCCTCCGATGAGAGCAGCAGCATGTAGCAGGAGCATGCGGGGCACAACGCGATACAACTCCGGAGGAGAGACGTCATAAACCTTTCCGGCATCCCAGAGCATCAACCACGCGATAATGGTCAGAACCACCGGCACCGCCAGCACACAACAGCTCAGGACAAGCAAGTCATTAATACTCACCTTGTCCTTAACCGCCGCTCGAACGCGGCGGCCTACCAGCCAGGCCAAGAAGGCGGCAGGAAGAACAGGTAGGACACCGATATCAATCCCGCCAGCGCGGATTGGAGCCAGGTTAAACACCATCCACGCCTCCCCCACGATGGTGTTCAGCCACGCGAAGGGGGAGCTAGTGAGGAGGAGCGCGGCGATAGCGACCACGAGTATGCCCAGAACCACGACGAGGTGCGGGATGCCGACGACGATAAGCATGCGGCGAATTCGCCCGCGCAACGTCGTCGGGGCCTGCGCGCGACGAGCGCGAGCCTTATCCGATTCAATTCCCTTGATGCGCTCAGCAGGAGCCCGGCGGTCTCGCCGGTAGCCTCGCTCAGAGCGCTCAGCGCCATCGCCGCGTCCACGCACATGCGCGCGGGGGCGAGCTGACGTCCTGGACTGGGGGCTCGTGTTCTTATTCATCGGCGTCCACTTTGCCACGAGCACCTCCCCCACCGGGGGTGGCGCGTCGATATCCGATCCGATTGATCCGATACACCCCCGAATCAACAACTCTGCGGGACTCCTTTACTTGCGTCCTCTGCGCTGACTGCCCGGTTCCCTGACCATAGCTTCACTTCATTCACAGGAAACAGCTGTCGTATCATGACATAGAAATCTTTCGGCATATTCAGAAGAAAAACTGCAATCCGGGTTGCTCTGCATCCGTCGAGACGCTACTGTTACATCTCGTTGGTAACAGGAAGGTCACAATCGGATAACCAACCAGATTTAGACGTAACGATTATTTTGGTTGGACGATAGTGAATTAAGACGGAAGAAGAGTTCATGCGAAGCAAGACTCAGCGAAGCGCAGGTCGCCACCGCAAAATCACCACCTCGCAGACCGCAAAGGGACGCCTGGCGGTTATGACCATCGCGGCTGGTGCCGTATCTACCGCAGGCGTTGGCGGTGCCGCAGCTGGCACCATTCAATCCGCCGGCACCGGCGAGACCAAGGCGCAGTCCATCGATTACACCTTGCAGGCAGACACCGATCCGCTCAAGGACGCACAGGCCGCCGTCGAGGACGCAGCACCGCAGATCCTCTCCATCGCGGAAACCAAGCCGGTCGCTGACCTGTCCACGCAGCTGGATAAGGCCATTCAGGCCGCTGATGCCCGCGCCGCCGCCGATGAGGCAAACCGCGCGCCTTCCGTAGCCCGCCCGGCAGAAGGTACCTTCACCTCGGGCTTCGGCCCCCGCTGGGGCTCCTTCCACTCCGGCATCGACATCGCTAATGCCGTGGGCACCCCGATCCTTTCCGTTATGGATGGAACCGTCATCGATTCCGGCCCGGCTTCCGGCTACGGCCAGTGGATCCGCATCAAGCACGATGACGGCTCCATGAGCGTTTACGGCCACATGCAGACCCTTGACGTCGCTGTTGGCGAGCGCGTCCACGCTGGCCAGAAGATCGCCGGCATGGGTTCTCTCGGCTTCTCTACTGGCTCCCACCTGCACTTCGAAATTCACCCCACCGGTGAAGGTGCCGTGGACCCGGTTCCGTGGCTCGCAGAGCGCGGCATCGACGTCGCTTAAAACTCACGCGACCAAACCTTCCAACACCACGTAGGCGGCATAGAGCGAATCTGCTCTATGCCGTCTTTTGCGTATTTCACCCCACTCACCGATGGTCAGGCGCGTAGGGTCGCGCGCCACCTCGCGGGACACCGGGCGGGGGTAAACACCACTCTCCGTTCCGGAACCTCTTGCCAAGCCGATAGTTACCCGGTAACTTACCGGGTATGCACCTAACTAATCCTCCCCTTGTCCTCCGCGCAGGAGGTGACCATGTCCGTCAAACACTCCGTTCTTGCGCTGCTCAGTGATCAACCTTCCACAGCCAGCCACATCAAGACCCGCTTTGCGGAGACCTTCGACAACCTCTGGCCGCTCAACATGGGCCAAGTAGCCCAAACCCTAAGCCGCTTAGAGCGCGATGGGCTCATCGCCACCGACGGCGAGCTCACCGGCCCCACCGGGCGCCGCGCCACCAGCTACGCCATCACCCCTGACGGGCGCGCAGAGCTCTCGCAATGGTGGAAGTCCACCTTGCACAGTGACGCCATCGAACGCGATGAGCTCGTGCTCAAAGTGTCCCTTGCCGCTCGGCGCTCCGACGTCGACGTTATCGCCGTCCTTGACGCCCAGCGTTTCGCCACCGTTCGCCAGCTCCGCGAACTCAACCGCCGAGCCTCGGAATTGCCTGCGGAGCGCAGCGCCCAGCGCTTGGCCGTGGAGCGCCAAATCTTCGACTTGGAATCTCTCTCACGTTGGCTCGACCGCGTGGAATCTCTGACCAACCCGACCACCCCCACCGCCGCCGAGGAGGAACCGCGATGACCCCCGACTCCGTGCCCACCACCCAGCACATTCCTTTCCCGCTCGAACTCGAAAACATCACCTGTATCTTCGGCAGCGGCGCTCGCCAGGTCACCGCGCTGGATTCCGTCAACCTGCAGCTACAACCGGGCGAGTTGGTAGCCGTCATGGGCCCCTCCGGCTCCGGCAAATCCACCCTGCTCAACGTCGCAGGACTGTTGCAACCGCCGACATCGGGACGCGTGCTTCTCGACGGCGCCGATGCCTCCCAGCTCTCCAAAGCCAAGGCCGCAATTGCCCGACGCCGCCACTTGGGCCTCGTGTTTCAGCACTTCAACCTGGTTTCTTCCCTGACCGTTGGTGAAAACGTTTCCCTTCCCCTTGAACTCGATGGCCTATCGCCTGCGCAGTGCCGTGAGGCAGCAGAGGAAGCGCTGAGCGAGGTCGGCCTCGACGGCACCATTGACCGCTTCCCCGAGGAAATCTCCGGTGGTCAGGCCCAGCGCGTGGCGATTGCCCGCGCGCTCATTGGACCGCGCAAAGTTCTGCTCGCGGATGAGCCCACCGGTGCCTTGGATACCTCGACGGGCGAGGAGATCATGAAGGTTCTACGCGCGCGTATCGACGCCGGTGCTTCCGGCATTCTGGTCACCCACGAGCCGCGTTTCGCGGGCTGGGCCGACCGCGTCGTTATGGTTCGCGACGGGCGCCTCACCGGCGAGGAGGTGCGCTAATATGTCCGGCATTAATGCCGCTACCCGCCCGACGAGGCGTGATCTCAAGCTTCATCCATGGCGCACTCTGGCCGCCGTGATGCTCATTGCCTTGCCGGTGGCCCTAGTCATCGGAATTGCGCTCTTTGATAATTCCTCCGGACGGCTCTCCGCAGCCTTGAGCTCGCCCGATCGGTCCCTTCAGGTGAGCAACGAGCGTCAGGACATTGCCAACGAAGACGTTCCCCGCCTGGCCGCCCAGGTGCTGCCAAAAGGCCTCAGCGTCAGCCCGGTCACCACTTTTTCTAGCACGTCACTTATCCATAATGGGAAGTCAACCAACTCCTGGGTAGATCAGTTCGACACAGAGAATCCGCCGGAACCGGCACAGGAGGCCGTCGATAAATTCAACCTTGGCCCCAACCAGGCAGTTCTGTCGCGTTCGACCGCACGCAAGATCGACGCCTCCGTCGGAGACGTCATCACCGTGCGCACCAACGCCCTCAGCGGCGATCGCCAAGCCACAGTCGCGGCCATTGCTCCCGAAAACTATGACTTTGTCACCTCCCCCACCCTCAATGACGCTCTCAGCGACCCGTCCTTTCAGATACGCACCTCCTGGGTCATCGTGGGTGACACGCCGCTGACCAAAGAGGACGCCGACCGCGCCCATGAAGCTGGGCTGGAAATCTGGGCACCGGAGCTGCGAGATACGGACCGACCCGATTCTGAGTCGGATTCCTTTGGTGGAATCCTGAGCAGCATTCTTTTCGTGCTTTTCTTCTTCGGCCTCTACGCCATCGCCGGATTGCTCATCCTTTTCCTTCTCGCGCCCGTCTTCACGCTGGCTACCGGACGCAATACGCGCCTGTACGCGCTGATGTCGAGCCAGGGTGCATTACCACGCCACATCATGTTCGCAGTGATGGCCTATGGCCTGCTGATGGGACTAATCGGCGCCACCATCGGTGGGATCGTTGGCCTCACGGTCTCGTGGGTGTGGTGGACAGCCCGCTATCCGGACTTTGCTGCACGCCTGCCCTTCCTAGCGATTGCTCTCGCGTGGCTCGTGGCGGTGGCAGGCTGTGTCATTGTCTCCATCGTTCCCGCATGGTTGGCACAACGTGGTGCCCTCTCCGCTGCAATCCAGGGAGCCTCTCCCGACCGCCTGCTGCGCTTTAGGAAGTGGATGGCCATCGGCCCTGCATTCCTTCTTCTGCTCGTACTATTCAGCTTCACTCCCTGGGGAGAGTACATCCCCACGGTGCTGGCTCTCTTCGGAGTCATCGCGGTTGCCGCGTCTGCCCCGGCCTTGGTCTTCCTGTGCTCCCTGTTGTCTCGCCGAGGCCCACTCGCATTGCGCCTTGCCGGGCGCGGCCTTACCCGGCGCAGCATGCATGCCTTGCCGACGTCCATCGCTCTCGTATCGGTCTCCTTCACAGCCTCCCTGTTTGGTGTAGGCGTCATGACCGATAGCGCAAAGAGCGTAGCCGAAGAAGCGCTTGTTATGCCGGAGACCACAGCGCTGATTGAGGAGACGACGTTTGACCAACCTACGCAGGCTTCTACGCCGGAAGAACGCGCAGCGGTAAAGGCCATCCAGCAGGCTACCGGTGCTCGCACACACTCCTTCTATGCTTTCCCCTCGTGGACCACGTCTTTTAGCCTTCCTGACGATGGTGAATTCTATGAGCTCAGCACCGAATTTGACTACCAGTGCTCACAGGTCGATCTCAGCAAACCGGTTGAGAGGGCAGTCTTCGTGGACAACCAAGGGCGGCGCACCGATGAGTCCGAGGAGGCCCGCCAAGAGTGCGCGCACGAGTTGATGACGACCTTCCCTTATAGCCCGTTGATCTATCAAAGCAGGATGATCCAAGCTGATTCCTCGCAGCTCGAGCTGTGGCAGTTCGACTCGGAAGAGGATCGACGTGCGGCGGCACAAACATTGGAGGCCGGCGGCATCGTGCTCCCCCACAGCAGCCACGTCGGGGACAAGACACACGGCACGGTAACCGTAAAGACGTATAACCGCGTCGACAGTCAAGAGCCAAGCGGAGCCCACAACGCCGATCTGCCAGTTGTTGAGGCCTTGCCTACCGTGGATCGTGACGTGGTCCTGATTAGCCAGCAGGCCGCTCAAAAGCTGAACATGAAGCCCTTCTACGTAGGCCAGGCCCTGGCGTTGGATGAGGCGCCGAGCGAAGCAGAGCGAGAGGAGCTGCGAGACCTAACAGCGAGCGCTTCGCAGTCGCGATACTCACTGGAGTTCGGTGTCTCCTCCCCCGAGAGCTTCCGCTACTACCTCGGCCTAGGAATGGGAATCATCTGCCTCATCGTGCTCGCGCTCATCATCGCCAATGCGGCTAACACCATGCGCCATGAAAGCACCGTGCTGCAGTCGATTGGCGCGCACCCCTCGCTGATGTCCAAGGTAGCCGCGTGGCAAACCTGGATAGTGGCCACCGCAAGCATGCTCTTCGGAGTGATCGCGGGACACCTTGGCACGTTCCTCTTCACTGATAGGTCCGCCTTCACCTTCTCTGAACCCCCACATGGCCTGCGCCCGCAGGACTACTTCACCCCGGATTGGTGGCAGTTCCTCGCCGTGCTTGTTGTGCCGCTCATAGCCGCCGCTATAGCGGCCGCGGTCAATCGCAGCGATAAGACAGCCCCGCTCACCGCACGGGATCGCAGCGAGTCGCGTTCGTTGACCTAGCCTTCGTGGCCCACCGTTCCCCGACCGAGCCTTCGGCCGGGGAACAACTCTTTTCACACCCCCAACCCCTACCCCCATTCTTTAAACCTTCACTTTACCCCTGTAACAATTTTCACTTCTTTCACACACGTAACACGCTGGGCTGTTCGATAGTTTTTCGAACAATTCCTGTATTTACCTGCATTTTTGCGCATTGCGCAGGGTGATAGCACGGGATAGTTTGTATCTCGTTGCCACGGAAGCTCAGCACACGGCCGAAACCGCACCGGCGTGTCGCAGACTTCGAGGCACAACGCGGCTGATATGGCCGCATCCTATCGCTCACAGGCTTTCCGCCGGCTACGACGGCGGAAGCGAGCCACCGCAGGACTTAAGGACGTGAAGTAATGAAGCGCACGCTCAGCGCACTCGCCGCCATGGCGGTCACCACCGCCACCGTGACGGCCCCAGCGTTCGCTGCCGAACCGGCAGCAAGCGTGGATGTCTCCGACGGGTCCAGCCAGGGCCCGACTGCCGACGACGTCGAAGTCAAGGAAGACTCCAAGGCCGACCTCTTCAAAGCATTCTCCGGGCTGCTCGTTTCGACGGCCGGGGCCCTCAACGGGGCATCCACTCCAGAGATCAACTCCACGCAGGACGGCCTCGATATCGTCCTCGACCCCTCCAGCATTCCCGGACTCGCTGAAGCCTTCGCGCCGCAAGGCGATCACTCCGGCCTCACCCCTACCCGCAGCCAGGACGCAAACGGTAACACCGTGGTCTTTCCGACCTCCGGAACCTTCACCTCCGGCTTCGGACCGCGTTGGGGTTCCTTCCACAATGGCATCGACGTGGCGAACCCAATCGGTACGCCCATCTACGCCGTCATGGATGGAGAGGTCATCTCCTCCGGCGCAGCCCAGGGCTTCGGCAACTGGATCCGCATCCAGCACGACGACGGCACCATCACCGTCTACGGCCACATGCCCAGCGACCAGCTGCTGGTCGACGTCGGCGACCGCGTCGAGGCCGGCGACCAAATCTCCGTCATCGGCAACGAGGGCCACTCCACCGGCCCGCACCTGCACTTCGAGGTTCACCCGGGCGGCGGCGCAGCCGTTGACCCGGTGGAGTGGTTCAGCGAGCGCGGCATCCACATCTAAAGCCTTAGAGCTTTTCCATCGGCACACCACCGATGAGCATGAGGCGGACCTTGCCTGCTGAGCCGAAGTCCACGGTGACTGTCGCCCGCGCGCCGGTACCGGAGGCTTCGATGACCGTGCCTAGCCCGTATTTTGCGTGGTTGACACGGTCCCCCACAACTAAATTGAGATGGTTATTCTTCGGCATTGATGTCGCCGAAGCTGGCTTGCGCGAGCGCTGCGAAGGGGAAGACGCAGCGCTCCGCGAGCCATAGCCGCCGCCACGGGAACGGAAGAACCCGCTATCTGAGCCGAAGGTTCGCCCGTATTGGTAGGAATCATCTCCGCCCCACGCACTGGACAGCGAGCTGTCCGGTTCTTCACGGCGCCAGTCGATGAGGTCCTCAGGGACCTCGGCGAGGAAGCGGCTGGCCGGGTTCGTCACCGGGTTGCCCCAAGACGAGCGGAGAATCGCACGCGTGAGGTAGAGCTGTTCCCTAGCACGCGTAATGCCCACGTAGGCAAGGCGGCGCTCCTCACTGAGCTCCTTCGGGTCCCCCAGGGAACGCATGTGCGGGAATTGACCGTCCTCCCAACCGGTGAGGAAAACGACGGGAAACTCAAGGCCCTTCGCGGTGTGCAGGGTCATCAACGTCACTACCCCGGACTCATGATCTGGAATCTGGTCCGCATCAGCCACGAGCGAAACCTTTTCGAGGAACGCTTGAAGCGAGCCCGGCGCGGCTTCGCCTTCTGAAAGCTCCGGGGCTTCCTCTGCGTCCGCGCCCATAAAGGCCATTTCATTGGCGGCTTCAGAGCTGAACTCGCGGGCCACCGATACCAACTCGTTGAGGTTGTCTAGGCGTGCCCCATCCTGCGGGTCATTGGAGTTTTCCAACTCCGCGCGGTAGCCGGTGGCGTCCAGAAGCGCATTGAGCAGCTCCCCCAAATCCGGCTGGCCCGTCACCTCATTGACCATGCCCGGAATCTGTGCGCGCACGCCGTCCATCATCTCGTTGAATTTGGTGACGGCATTGACCGCCCGCGTGCCAAGGCCTGCGACCTTTCCTTCGGCCGCATCACGGAGAGCCGCCCCAAAACTAACGCCAAGGTTCTCCGCATGTAGGGCGATTTGCGCCTGCGCCTTGTCACCGATGGCGCGTTTTGGCACGTTGATGATGCGGCGCAAGCTCACCGTGTCATCCGGATTATCCATGATGCGCAAGTAAGCCACCATGTCCCGGATCTCGCGGCGCTCGTAGAAGCGCGTGCCGCCAACCACCTTGTACGGGATACCCGAGCGCACGAAGGTATCCTCCAACGCGCGGGAGGCGTTATTGGTGCGGTACATCACCGCAATATCGGAATACGCCGTGCCCTTATCCGCCAGGGAATCAATTTCCGAGGCGATATACCGCGCCTCGTCGTGCTCGTTATCCGCCACATACCCGACGATCTTGTCGCCTTCGCCGTGGGCGGTCCACAGATTCTTCTCGCGGCGGCCCTCATTCTTCGCAATCACCGCATTCGCCGCGTTCAGGATGGTCTGGGTCGAACGGTAGTTTTGTTCAAGCAGAATCGTGTGCGCTTGCGGGTAGTCCCGCTCGAACTCCTGGATATTCCTGATGGTGGCTCCGCGGAAGGCATAGATCGACTGATCAGAATCACCCACCACACACAGTTCCGGGGCATCCGGCGGCAGCTCGCCCCTGCCCACCAAGGCCGAAACGAGCGCGTACTGCGCGTGGTTGGTGTCCTGGTATTCGTCGATAAGCACATGCTTAAAGCGGCGGCGATAAAACTCCACCACCTGCGGGTGCTGGTTAAAGATACGCACCACTTCCCCGATGAGGTCGTCGAAATCCACCGCGTTCGCGGCGCGCAGGCGGCGCTGATACTCCTCGTACACGCTCGCCACAGTGAGCTCAAAAGGATTCTTCGTCCGCTCTGCCTCCGCCCGGGCCTGCTCCGGGGAAATGAGCTCATTCTTGCGGTTCGAGATCTGGTTAGCCAAAACACGTGCAGAGTACTTCTTCAGGTCCAGCTGCATGTCTTTGGCAATCATGGTGAGCAGCCGGCGCGCATCATCGCCGTCATAAATGGTGAAGTTCGTGTTCAACCCCGGCACCAGCTGGGCATTGTTGCGCAAGATACGCACGCAGATGGAGTGGAAGGTAGACACCCACATCCGCTCAGCCACGGGGCCGACAAGCTGGCCGACGCGCTCCTTCATCTCCGCGGCTGCCTTGTTGGTAAAGGTAATGGCGAGGATCTGCCACGGCGCTACCCCGCGCTCGCGCATGAGATAAGCAATGCGACGGGTCAACACCGCGGTCTTTCCCGAGCCCGCGCCGGCCACGATGAGCAACGGCGAACCTGAATGCGTCACGGCCTCTTCCTGTTGCGGGTTTAAACCTTCCAGCAGAGGATCATTTCCCTGACTGGAAGGGGCATCCGCGTTGTGCCCGGGCGCGGGAAACAGGCCACCGGCGGAGGTGTCGGCGGAAGGATCAGACGAAGAACGAGGCCTAAACGGAGAAGTGTTGTTCATAATGCTCTCCAACCTACTAGCACCACCGGACATTGCCGTCCACGCCGCTTCTTATCGACGAATACCGACGTCACGGCACGCGATTCCCGTTTGTCTTAACGTGGTGGCACAATCTTCACTCATGAGCGCTTCACATCCTGACACCGCAGATTCGGGCTTAAACCCCGAGCACCAAGACCCCAACGTCGTGGACAACGGCCTCGACATTCGCATGCCCTCGGGCACGGATGACCCGCTCAGCGATGCCGAGATTCAGCGCTACCGCGAGGAGATCAACCGCCTCGACCGCGTTATCCTCGACGCTATTAAGCGCCGCACCGATATTTCCCGCACGATTGGTAAGACGCGCATGAGCTCGGGCGGTACCCGTTTGGTACACACCCGCGAAATTGCCATCCTCAATGAGTTCCGCGACGAGCTTGGCGAGGAGGGCCCCGCGATTGCCTCTGCCCTGCTGCGGTTGGGGCGCGGCAAGCTCGGCTAATCTAGCACCAACTCGGACTAATCCCCAACGCACGCGCACCTGAACTAGCGGTGTTTTAAGCTCTCAGCATGCATGTGTCCTCTCGCCCCGCTGTTGTTCTCACCGCAGCTGTCACTGCCTTAGTTTTGACCGCCTGCGGCAGCTTTTCTTCACCTGAGACCTCAAATTCCGCTACTCCACTCGACCATCCCTCCGTCAGCGACTCCGAACGCAGACAAGGTTCCGGAGCATCCGGAACAACGCAAGGCTTCGAGGAGGTCCTCGACGGCGATGCGATCTGGGATAACTCCACTGAAATCCCCCATGCAGAGTTGCTTGAGCCCCGCAATAACTTGTACAACGCACTAAAAGCCGACTACTACATGGACGTGGGAGTATTGACGCCGGGTGCGGCTATCTATAACCGCACGAATGATGGCCGGTGCTCTACCGGTCATTTCGCCGGCGATGGGCAGCGCCTCTTTATCCTTACCGCCGGACACTGCGGGGACAAGGGCGACAGCTTCTACTATGAAGATCGCTCCGGCAGCGAGGTAGAGATAGGCCAGATGGTAATGAAGGCCAGCAACACCAACACAGATAGCATCAACTCGGCCGACATTGCGCTGATCGAAGTGTCCAACCCCGACGCCGAAGTATCTACCTCACCGGCGCTCAATGCGCCTTTAGCCGGATGGATGAGCCTGGAAGAAATCACGCGAAAGAAGCCCACGTTGTGCTTTGCCGGTTCCACAGCAGGCATTGCCTGCGACCCTTTCATCGACCGATTCGGTGATCAAGGGCTTTTCACCTTCGGCAGCTACAGCGATACCGGTGATAGCGGTGGTCCTGTCTACGCCTCCATCGACGGCAAACTATATGCAGCAGGGGTCGTGTCCTTTGGCGACTATCACGATTACTCCGGCTCCGAGACGGGCGCCATGGAGATCGCAAACACAATGAAGCAATTCGGCCTCAAGCTTTACGCCTAGCTCAACCCAGCGCAGCCTTCTGTCTCGGCACCGAAGAGATTTCTGGACTACGGTGGACACAGTAAGTTTCATGTCTGCTACCTGCCAGAAAGGCTTTTGCAATGGACATCACCGCTCAGCCGCAGTGGGCCGCGCTCACCTCGCTTTTTGAGAGCAAGAAGGACCTCAACCTGCGTGAGCTTTTTGCCAACTCCGCTTCCCGCGCCGCAGACTTTTCTTTCGATGCTGCGGGCCTGCACGTGGACCTGTCGAAGAACCTCATCGATGAGGAAGTCGTCACCGCTTTGGTGGATCTTGCCCGCGCCGCGGACGTCGAGGGCCGCCGCGATGCCATGTTCACCGGCGAGCACCTCAACAACACCGAGGACCGTGCTGTGCTGCACACCGCGCTGCGCCTGCCTGTGGAGAAGGACTTGAGCGTCGACGGCCAAGACGTCGCCGCCGACGTCCACGAGGTTCTGGGCCGCATGCGTGACTTCGCCACTGCGCTGCGCTCCGGTGCGTGGCTGGGGCATACGGGCCACACCATCAAGAAGGTCGTCAACATCGGCATCGGCGGCTCCGACTTGGGCCCCGCCATGGCTGCCAAGGCGCTGCGTTCCTACGAGGTAGCGGGTATCAGCGCGGAGTTCGTTTCTAACGTCGACCCGGCGGATCTCGCAGCGACTCTCGACGGCCTCGACGCCGGCTCCACCCTCTTCATCGTGGCCTCCAAGACCTTCACCACCCAGGAAACCCTGGCCAACGCTCACGCTGCACGCCGCTGGCTGATTGAGCAGTTTGATGGTGATGAGTCGGCCGTCGCCAAGCACTTCGTTGCCGTTTCCACCAACGCGGAGAAGGTCGCGGAGTTCGGCATCGACCCCCAGAACATGTTTGGCTTCTGGAACTGGGTGGGCGGCCGCTACTCCGTCGATTCCGCTATTGGTCTGTCCCTGATGTGCACCATCGGCCCACTGGACTTCATGCGCTTCCTCGAGGGCTTCCACGCCATGGACGAGCACTTCCGCACCGCGCCTCTAGAGCAGAACGTGCCGGTGCTCATGGGCCTGCTCGGCGTCTGGTACTCCAACTTCTTTGGTGCGCAGACCCACGCGGTGCTGCCTTACTCCGAGGACCTCGGTCGCTTCCCTGCCTACCTACAGCAGCTGACTATGGAGTCCAACGGCAAGTCCGTGCGCCGCGACGGCACCGCTGTCACCACCGGCACCGGTGAGATTTACTGGGGCGAGCCGGGCACCAATGGCCAGCATGCCTTCTTCCAGCTCATGCACCAGGGAACCCGCCTCATCCCGGCGGACTTCATCGGCTTTGCCCGCCCGAAGGAAGACTTCCCCACCGCCGACGGCACCGGCTCGATGCATGACCTGCTCATGGGTAACTTCTTCGCACAGACCAAGGTTCTGGCTTTTGGTAAGACTGCAGAAGAGATTGCCGCCGAAGGCGTGGACCCAGCCGTGGTCCCGCACAAGGTGATGCCGGGCAACCGTCCTACCACCACCATTCTGGCGGAGGAACTCACCCCGCAGGCCCTCGGCGCGCTGATCGCGCTCTACGAGCACATCGTGTTCACCCAGGGCATCATTTGGGACATCAACTCCTTCGACCAGTGGGGCGTGGAGCTGGGCAAGCAGCAGGCTAATGACCTGGCACCGGCAGTCTCCGGCAAGGAGGAGGCCGCATCCGGCGATGGTTCCACCGATGCTCTGATCGGTTGGTACCGCAAGCACCGCTAAGCACTGCTTGGCGACGTCCCCCGGCCGAACGGTCGGGGGTTCACGCGTTTTTAACGCGCAATCGACATGTGGGATCGCCAACGCCGCGGAGGCCCTGTGGGCGCCCGCGTGACGATTGACCTGTCGGGCGGCCCCTGTGGGCTCGCCCGCGTGGCGGTTTACCCGCCGGGCGGTCCGAGTCCGCGTTGTGCGGCTTGATATGCCACTTGAGCGGTGATTGGTTCTCCCCAGGGCGGGATGTAGTCCACACCGCCGCGAATCCTAAACACGTAGCCAGCACCTGTTGGTTTCTCTGGGTCGTCATCATTGACGCCGTTGTGATAGGCACACAACATTGTCAGATTCGGTGGATCGGTGGTACCTCCTGCTTTCCACGGCACTAGGTGATGCACCTGGGCATAATCAGCAGGTTTATTACATCCCTTCCTGGCACAGGTGGGATGCTCGGCGCTGGCCATCATGCGCTGCTCAAACCCGGCTAAACGCTTCATCCGGTGCAGCCACACCGGCCCGATCGTGGGGTGGATGAGGGTTACGTAGCCGATCTCGGCGAACTTGTAGTTCAGAAACTCCGCGCCGGTCATCCGGCCGCCATTAGTTAGCTCAAGCACGATGTCATCACCATCGCCGCTAACAATTTTGTCGAGCTTGTCCAAGGTGACGACCACGCTGGTGAGAACAGCAGGTTTGGTACCGCCGTGAGATTTGTTGAAGAAAACGTGCCTGGAAGCGTCAAGCAGGTTGTCCTGATTGATGGATTCCAACACTCCACGCATTTCGGTGACTGTCATGGGGTCATCAGTAATGGTGAGCGAGTGCGGCCCGTCAGCGCGGTAGGTCATGCGTACCCCGGGCGTGGGGATACGTTTAGGCTTGAGTTCCTTTAAGCGCTTGGCCGCCACGGCTGGGATGTTCGGTGCCGGTGTGCCGGCAAGCTTGACCCGTAGGTTCCACGCATGCAGCTGATTCTTCAGCTTCTTCGTGTAGGCCTCGATGAGGCTCAGCGTGGCCAGGTCATGGCCTTGTTCTAAAGCTCGGCTGCGGGCCGTGCGTTGCTTACCCGTGAACTTGGTGGCGCCGAAGTAGATGTAGTTTAAGCGCGCCAGTTCGGCGGCGTCAGCTGATGAAGCGCCGAGTGCGCGTAAATGTTTCTCTCCTCCTACCGCTTGCCCCACTAAAGTAATCCCCGAGTTGCGGTAGGAGAAATAGGTCTCTAAATCCCCCATGACTCAGAACCCTAAAGTACCCCAGGCAACCCCGCAACCGGAGAGATACTCGTTAGAGCTTGATCATCGATTCCCAGCCAAAGGGGATGTGGTCAGAGTCCACGATCTTGCGGCCGAACGGGAAGCAGGTCACCGGGATCATCTTCAGGTTGGCCAGAGCCACCGGGATGCCCACGATGGTCACGGCCTGCGCCGCTGCAGTGGTGACGTGGCCGATAGCCAACCACAGGCCAGCGACAAGGAACCAGACAACGTTAGAGAACCGAGACATGCCACCGGTACCTTTGACCGGTTGAATGACGGAGCGCCCAAAGGGCCACAGCGCGAAATTCGCCATACGCATCGAGGCCACACCGGCAGGAATCGTCACGACGGGGATGCAGGCCAGGATGCCTAAGAGAAAGTAGCCCAGTGCGAGGACAAGGCCACCAGTTGCCAACCAGATGATGTTCAAAATGATCTTCATGCATCCCAGCCTAGCGACGCGGCTGACAGTGCGGGCACCACCAGATGACGCGCTCTAACTCCCCTTCGTCACCGCCGGCATCCACACCACCCAGCGTGGACTTCTCAATCAGCGTGCCGCAGCGTCGGCAGCGCTGACGGTTGCGCCCGAAGACATAGGTGGTCTCCCCTGCCCTTTTCACGCCGGTGGTCACACGTACCGGGGAGTCGCGGTTGGCCCAGATGAGGCGGCGGGAGATGGTGAGGATCTGGGGGACGTCGACAAGCGCTACAGGTGTTGCTGGATGAACGCCGGCCAGGAAGCAGACCTCGGCGCGGTATTCGTTGCCCAAGCCTGCCACGTTGCGCTGGTCCAGGAGGGCCGCGCCGATGCTGCGCTCGGGGCGCAACTCGATGCGGCGAACGGCCTCCTCGAATCCGCCTTCTTCCCATTCTGGCGCGAGGATGTCGGGGCCTAGGTGCGCCATGCGCTGTTCAAACTCGCGGGCTGGAAAGACCTCGACCAGCCCTAGCCAATGCCCTACCAACTCAATATCGCGCGGGGTGTTCTCCATCTGCAGCACCACGCGTGCGCTGTGCCCGGGCTTGCGCCAGCGGTCCCCGGCATAGTGGATGGCCCACGTGCCTTCCATCTTGAGGTGGGTATACAGGATGAGCTCGCCGCCGAAATCCATGAAGAGGTGCTTGCCATAGGGCCAGACCTCCTCGCACACCAGCCCGTCGAAACGCACGGTGGCATAGCGCGGCACGCGCAGGGAGGAGGAGGTCACGCGCCGGCCTTCCATGAACTGCAGCCGGTGCGACAGCTGCAGAACGGAATCACCCTCAGGCACAGCAGAACCTCCTCACCAAACGGGTGCCTACTCTACCGGCGCATCCTTTCCCGCACCGAATGCCAGCGCGCCCGGCTCCCACGGGGTGACCACATGCTGGCGAGACAGGTCTTCGATCCTCTTCACACCGAGCAGCTGGAGGGTGTTCTTGAACTCCTCTGCCAACAGCTCAATGACGCGGTCCACGCCTTCCTTGCCGCCGGCCATCAGCCCGTAGAGGTAGGCGCGGCCGATAAGGACGAAGTCCGCCCCCAGAGCCAGCGCAATGGCGATGTCGACGCCGGACATGATGCCGGAGTCGTAGATTATCTCCACGTCTGGGCCCACCTCTGCGCGCACGGCCTCAAGAGCCTGGAGGGTGTTGACCACGCGGTCGAGCTGGCGCCCGCCGTGGGAGGAGACCACGATGCCGTCGGCGCCAAGGTCGATGACCTTGCGTGCGTCTTCGGGGTTGACGATTCCCTTGACGAAGAGCGTGCCCTTCCACTGCTTGCGAATCCACGCGAGGTCCTCGAAGTTGAGGCCTGGGTCAAACATGGTGTTGACCAGCTCGCCCAGGGTGCCGGTGGTCGAGGTCAACGACGCGAAGGTGACCGGGTCTGTGGTGAGGAAGTTGAACCACCACTCGGGGCGCCACGCGGCGTCGAAGACGGTGCCGGCGGTCAGGCGCGGCGGGATGCGCATGCCGTTGCGGGTATCGCGCAGACGCTGGCCGGCCACGGGCGTATCCACGGTGACCACGAGGGTGTCATAACCGTTGGCGGCAGCACGCTCGATGAGTTCTTGGCAGGCAGAGTGGTCCTTCCACAGGTAAAGCTGGAACCAGCGGCGACCGCTAGCGCCTTGCGACGCCGCGACCTCCTCGACCGAGCGCGTGCCCATCGTGGAGAGCGTAAACGGGATGCCTGCGTCGCGGGCGGCTTGGGAACCGGCATCCTCGCCTTCGGCATGCATGAAGCGGGTAAAGCCGGTCGGCGCGATGCCGAAGGGCAATGCTGCCGGCTCGCCGGCGATCTCGGTGTTTAAAGAGATGTCGTGTGCGCCGTTGAGCACGTTGGGCATGAGGCGAACGTCGCGAAAGAAATCGCGGGATTCGCGGTAGCTGACCTCATCGCGGGCGGCGCCATCGACGTAGTCAAAGGCCGCCTTCGGGGTGCGGCGCTTGGCAATCTTGCGCAGATCCCACACATCAGCGGCCTCTGCCAGGCGTGCTGCCCGGCGGTCGAGGTTGGGTGCTTCGAACCGCATGAGGTTCTTGAGCTCGGACACGTTGGGCAGTTGGCGCTTCAGCCGCATGAAAACAAGACTCCTTTTCTATTGGGCTATCAGCTTTTGAGGTTAGACCCATGAAAAGCCCGTGGGCTAAATGAAGGTGAATATCATTCAGCGGCGTCGGCGGCGCGGGCGGAAACCACCTGGGCTGCCCGGTGCAGTCGATGAACCACCAGACTCAGTGGAATCCTCCGGATCATCGAAGGTGAGCTCCTCCATCGCCTCGACGGCACGGCGCCCACCGCGACGTGCGGGACGGTAAGGCTCGGCGGAGCGCGCGGCTTCTCCAGATTGGCCGTGCTGTCCTGCACGGCCGGAAGAGGCGGTGTGGGCAGAGCCAGTAATCCGCACGCCCTTCGGGGTTAGTGCCGCACCCAGTGCACGCAGTTCGCCGCCGAGCTTCGACTCGAAGATAGGCCGACCGTTCGCCTTCTCAATAACCACCTTGCTCAAGTGCCCGGCGGCAACCAGCTCGTTGAGTCCTGCAAGCACTGCGGCTAGTACCTCGGTGCGCTCGATTCCCTCAGGAAGGGCGTTGAAGAACGTGGTCAGTGTCTTCCCGCCGCGGGTCAGGTGCGCCACCGGCAAGCCATCCATGAGCACCACCAAGGCACCCGCGGCGCGGGTCGGCCGGGCCGCGGATTCGCCGGCATCCGTAGTGGGCCACGACAGCGCCGCACCATAGGGGTTGGCCGGGTCGGTCGCGGCAAGGACATAGGCCTGCGGCTCGCGGGTGCCGGAGGGCCAGCCCGTAACATCGGGGGAATCATCCACGCCGCGCAGGCGATCAATGACCGCAGGCGTGGAGAACTGCGCGGCCCCCAAGCCTTCAATGACATAGCCGCGCATGGCCTTGCCGGATTCCTCGAAGCCGGAGAGCACTTTATAAGCCAGGGCGAAGCCACCCAGGACGTCCTCGGCCACCACGGATCCGCGGGTGAGCACGCCGTAGCGGTCCAACCAGGCCTCGCCGTGCGCGATGGAGCGCGACGTCGCATCCGTGGCGGCGGGCACGGACAGCGACCACCGCCCCACCACGTCTGGTGCGGCCTGCGCACCAGACACATTGAGCGATTGCGCAAAGGAAGTGCGCCCCATGCGCAGTCGCGAACGCGATGGTCTGCGCCGCGCGCGATGCGCCGCACGCCCAGCGGGACCGCCTGCGGCAAGGTGGGCCCGGATAGGAGCGAAGGAATCGGGGCTGACTAGGCCAGCCTCCACCAGTCCCCAGAGGGCCTCGCGAACCTCCTCGGGCGTACCGCTCAGCTGCGGTTGAATATCGGAGATAAGATAGCTGCCGCCGCCCTGTAAGGCCTCGAGCAGCTGGGTTTGCAGCATGGACAAGCCCACCTCCTCTGCAGAAACCTGCGGGGCGAGCTGTGCGGCATAGTCCGCCGGTAGCAGCATGATCCAGGGGTCGTTCGAGCCAGCCTTGCCCGCGCCCACGATAAGGACCTCGCCGCCGGTGGTCAGCTCATCGAGCATCGTCGGCGAATAGTCCCCTACACGCGCAGGCAAGATGAGGCTCTCCCAGGCAGAGGCTGGCAGGCGCACCCCGGCCAGCTGCTCGATGACCGCAAAGACGCCGTCCACCCCGCGCAGCACCGGGCGCCGGCCCACCGCCGCCACCTGCTGCCAGTCAGGGAGGAAACGCCCAAAGGCCGCAGGCGAAACCGGCTGCGTGGCCGCCCGCGCGGCCGCCAGCGAGCGCGATCGGATGACCTTGAGCACCTCCGCCGCGCAGTACTCCTGCTCCTCCACGCCCTGCCGGTAGTGCCCAGCCAGGATGGAGTCCAGCCCATTGAGCGTGGAATGCGTCACCGCGGCCGACAGGCCAAAGGCCTCCTGCACATCGCGCGCCACAAAGGGCCCGCGCGTGCGCGCCCAGCGGCTGACTAACTGATCCAG
Organism: Corynebacterium sp. MSK004; assembly: GCF_030232515.1. Lineage (NCBI taxonomy): Bacteria > Bacillati > Actinomycetota > Actinomycetes > Mycobacteriales > Corynebacteriaceae > Corynebacterium > Corynebacterium sp. MSK004. The sequence goes on from NZ_JASPKB010000014.1 coordinate 22,192, forward strand.
GGCGTCGGTAATCGTGGCCTGCTGGGCGGGGATGCCGGGCGGGACGGGGATGCCCAGGCCGTCGCGAAGCAGCGGCGCATCAAGCGCCTGGGCCACGTGCTCGCGGCCGTTGATGCGCACCCGCATGATCCGCGCACCGAGCGCATCGAGTGCACTCAATGGCACCGTGGCGTGCGCGCCGAACTCCTCGACCGGGATGGGGCCCAGCACGCGCAGCAGGTCCGCGACCTCCTCGGTGGTCCGCGCCTGGCGTTCTACAGTGGTGCGCTGCAGCTGGGCGTGGACTTCAGCAATAACTTCAGCGGAGAGAAGCTCGCGCAGCTCCACCGTGCCCAGAAGCTTCGCCAACAGCGCGGGGTCTAGGGCCAAGGCCGCCGCGCGCTTTTCCGCCAGGGGCGAGTCCCCCTCGTACATGAACGCGCCGGTGTAGTTAAACAGCAGCGAGGACGCGAAAGGTGAGGGCTGCTCCGTGGTGACCTCCGCGATGCGAATGCGGCGGTGCGCCAGCTCCCGCATGACCTCCGTCAACGCCGGCAGGTCATAGACATCCTGCACGCACTCGCGCACAGTCTCCAGGATGATGGGGAAAGAGGGGTAGTTGCGGGCGACGTCGAGAAGCTGCTCCGCGCGCTGGCGCTGCTGCCACAAGGGCGCGCGCTTGCCCGGGTTGCGCCGCGGCAGCAGGAGAGCTCGCGCCGCGCATTCCCTAAACCGGGAGGCAAAAAGCGCGGAGTTGCCCACCTGCTCGGTGACGGTGTCCGCGATCTCATCGGCGTCGAAAAGAAAGAGCGCGGCATCCGGATCCGCCTCGCCCTGCGGCAAGCGCAGCACGATGCCGTCATCGCCCGCCACGGCCTGTGCATCCATCCCGGTACGCTCCGCCACACGCTGTCCCACCGCCAGCGCCCACGCCGCATTCACCGGCCGGCCAAACGGGGTGTGCAACAGCACGCGCCAATCCCCCAGCTCGTCCGTGAAGCGCTCCAGCAGAAGTGTCTTCTCATCCGGGATGAGCCCGGTGGCCTCGTTCTGTTCCTGCAGGTAGGCGGCGATATTGCGCCGCGCGTTCTCATCCGCATACCGCACCACCGACGGGTCCGCGTGTGCCTCCCGCCGAAATGCGCCCAGCGCCTTGCCCAGCTCATAGGGCCGCCCAGCTTGGTCACCGTTCCAGAAAGGCAAACGCCCGGTGTGCCCCGGCGCAGGGCTAACGAGCACTTGGTCGCGCGTGATCTCCTCCACGCGCCAGCTCGTCGCGCCGAGGGTGAAAATATCTCCCACCCGGGTTTCATAGACCATTTCCTCATCGAGCTCACCCACGCGGCGCGGCGCGGAACCGGCCTCACCAGTACCCACCAGGAAGACGCCGAACATGCCGCGGTTCGGGATGGTGCCGCCGTTGGTCACCGCCACGCGCTGCGCGCCGGGGCGCGGGGTGAGGATGCCTGTCACGCGGTCATAGACCACACGGGGTTTGAGCTCTGCAAAATCCGTCGACGGGTACACGCCGCTGATCAGGTCCAGAACGGAGTCAAAAACCTCGCGCGCCAAATCCTTATAGGGCCAAGCGCGGCGCACGGTGTCGTACCAACTGTCGGCCTCGAGTCCCTCGCTCGTGCCCGCGCTTGCCGACGCCACCACCGCCGCTACCGTCTGCTGTGCCAAGACATCCAACGGGTTGCGCGGGGTGTGCATCTCCTCGATGAGGCCCTCCTCCATGCGGGCGACTGTGAGTGCTGATTGCACGAGGTCCGCGCGGTGCTTGGGATAGAAGGAACCATGGGAGACCGCGCCGACGGAGTGCCCGGCGCGGCCCACGCGCTGCAGACCAGAAGCCACCGAGGGTGGGGATTCCACCTGCACCACCAGCTCCACCGCGCCCATGTCGATGCCCAGCTCCAGGGAGCTCGTGGCCACAACGGCTTTGAGCGTGCCTTCCTTGAGCATCGTCTCCGTCAGCGCGCGCTCATCCTTGGACACCGAACCGTGGTGCGCGCGGGCAATAACGGCAGGTGCCTTCCCGGCAACGTCCACCTGTTTCATCAGCTGGGCTGGGTCGCGCCGGGTCGCTGGGCTCAAGGATTCCGGATCGTGCTCCTGGGCATAAAGCTCGTTGAACCGGCTAGTAAGCCGCTCGGCGGTGCGACGGGAATTAACAAAGACGAGCGTGGAGCGCTGCTCCATAATTTCGGCGTAGAGCTCTTCTTCGATGAAGGGCCAGATGGACTTCGCCGTGGGCAGGGCGGAGTCTCCTACCCCGCTCTCTTCCTTGCGTTGCGCGTTTACGCGCAACGCGTCTTGGGGGCCTTGGGTGATGCCCAGGGGGTCGTCGACAGTCGCCTCCCCGATGGGCGAGCCTTGCTCCGGGGTGGGCAGGTCCGACATGTCTTCGACCGGCACGTGGACGTCGAGCTGCCAGCGCTTCTTCGCGGGCGGGGCGATGATGTCCACGGGACGGTCGCCGCCCAAGAAGTTCGCGACAGCACTCAGCGGCCGCACCGTGGCGGAGAGCCCGATGCGCTGGAACTCCCCGGCGATGAGCCCGAGGCGCTCCAAAGTCAGCGCCAGGTGCACGCCGCGCTTGGTGCCGGCCAGCGCGTGGATCTCATCGATGATGACGGTATCCACGGTCTTCAGAATCCCCGCCGCTTTGGATGTGAGCATGAGGTAGGCCGACTCCGGCGTGGTGATGAGGATGTCCGGGGGCTTGCGCACCTGGCGAGCCCGCTCTGCCTGCGAGGTATCCCCCGAGCGCACGCCGACGGTAATATCCGGCACCTCCAGGCCCAGCCGCTCGGCGGTGCGGGCAATGCCGTTGAGCGGGGCACGCAGATTATTCTCAACGTCCACGCCCAAAGCCTTGAGCGGTGAGATATACAGCACTCTCACGCCATCATGAGCTCCCTCGCGGGAGGGTTCATTGCTCAGCGGCAGCGCGGTCTGGCCTTCGCGCTCCACCAAAGAATTCAGCGCCCACAGAAATGCCGCGAGCGTCTTACCAGAGCCGGTCGGTGCCACAACCAGCGCATTCGCACCACCGGAAATCGCCTCCCATGCCTGCTCTTGGACGGGGGTGGGGGCGGCGAAAACGTCCTGGAACCACCCGGCCACCTGTGGGCGAAACTTCGCCAGAACGTTTTTAGACATGCCCTACTGTATCGCGCGCGCTAATCTGGTCACTATGACCGTTGAGATTTCTGATTCCCGTCTAACCAACTCCCTCGCCGATGGCTGCGGCGAAATCCTCAAAGGCGTGCGCAACGGTGGCCTGCTGCGCGGCTTGGCGCTGGGTGATGCCGGCGATGAGGCCGCTCAGGAGTGGATCTCCCGCGTCCTTGAGCAGCACCGTCCCAAGGACGGCGTCCTGTCGGAAGAGGCTGCCGATGACTTGAGCCGTCTAAAGAAGGAACGCGTGTGGATCATCGACCCGCTCGACGGCACCAAGGAATTCGCTACCGGCCGCCAGGACTGGGCCGTCCACATCGCGCTGGTGGAAAACGGCACCCCCATCCACGCGGCCGTCGGCATGCCGGACATGGGCGTGACCTTTAAGTCCTCCGACGTGCGCGCGGTGACCGGCCCGCTGTCGAAGAAGTTTGTGGTTTCCCGCAACCGTCCGCCGAAGGTTGCGGATTACGTCGCGGAGAAGATGGGCTTTGAGACCGTCGGCGTGGGCTCCGCAGGTGCGAAGGCGATCCACGTGCTCTTGGGCGACTATGACGGCTACATCCATGCCGGCGGCCAGTACGAGTGGGACCAGGCCGCCCCGGTGGGCGTGGCTTTGGCCGCGGGCCTGCACTGCTCGCGCCTGGATGGCTCCCCGATCAAATTCAACAATGAGGACACCTTCATCCCGGATCTTTTGATCTGCCGCCCGGAGCTGGCAGAGGAGATTCTGGAACACGCCGCCGCCTACGCGGAGGCCAACGGCGGGTACTAACCCCACGCGCGTGGCACGGGCGCAAGAGCGCTATCATGGCGACCATGATTGAGACTCCGTACGAGGACCTCCTGCGCCGCGTCCTGGAAGAAGGCGCTCCCAAAGGCGACCGCACTGGCACCGGCACCCTCTCCCTGTTCGGTGCCCAGCTTCGCTATAACCTGGCGGAGTCTTTTCCCCTGCTGACCACCAAGAAGGTCTACTTCCACGGCGTGATTGGTGAGCTGCTGTGGTTCCTGCGCGGTGACTCCAACGTGAAGTGGCTCCAGGAAAACAAGGTCCGTATCTGGAACGAGTGGGCCGATGAGGACGGTGAGCTGGGCCCCGTCTACGGCGTGCAATGGCGCTCCTGGCCCACGCCGGATGGCCAGCACATCGATCAGATTCAGGTCGCGCTCGATACCCTGAAAAACAACCCGGATTCGCGCCGCAACTTGGTCTCCGCGTGGAATGTGTCTGAGCTGGACAAGATGGCGCTCATGCCCTGTCACTTGCTTTTCCAGCTCTACGTCGCCGACGGCAAACTCTCCATGCAGGTCTACCAACGCTCGGCGGACATGTTCCTCGGTGTCCCCTTCAACTTGGCCTCCTACGCGGCGCTGACTCACATGTTTGCGCAGCAAGCAGGTTTAGAGGTAGGCGAGCTCATCTGGACCGGTGGGGATTGCCACATCTACAACGACCACATCGAGCAGGTTAAGGAACAGCTCTCCCGCGAGCCCCGCGAGTACCCGCAGCTCAAGCTCCACAAGGCCGAAAGCCTCTTTGACTATGACTTCGATGATTTTGAGGTCATCGGCTACGACCCCCACCCCACCATCAAGGCGCAGGTGTCCGTTTAATGCTGGGCGCAATCTGGGCTCAATCCCTCGACGGGGTCATTGGTGACGGCGTGGTCATGCCCTGGCACGTGCCGGAGGACCTCAAGCACTTCAAAGAGGTCACCATGGGCGCGCCTGTCATCATGGGCCGCAAGACGTGGGAGTCCCTCAACCCCAAGTTCCGCCCGTTGCCAGGCCGGGAGAACATTGTGCTGTCCAGCCGTCAGCCGGGCGAATGGTCCGCGGGTGCCACCGTGGTGGACAACCTCGACGCCGCACTTGACGCCACGCTTGACGACGCCTGGATCATCGGCGGCGGCCAGCTCTACAGCTCCGCCCTCGACCGCGTGGATACAATCGAGCTCACCCTCATGGGTGTACAAGTCGGCGATGCCTACGGCGCAGATGCCGTCCTGGCCCCGAGCGTTCCGGAGGAATTCAGCCTATCTGCCGATAGTGACTGGCTGACCTCCGAATCAGGCCACCTCACCATTCCCGGCCAGCCGCCCAGCGAGCTGCCGATGAAATACCGTTTCCTCACCTACGACAGAAAGGCTGCTGCTTAATGAGCACCAACGTTGCCACTCCCGAAACCACTGAGCACGTCACCATCTTCTTCGCCGATTGGTGCCCGTTCTGTGCCAAGCTGATCAAAAACCTGGACCGCACCGAAACCCCATACGAGCTCGTCAACGTCGAAGCGGATTCCCCCGACACCGCCGACATCAACGCCTGGATCGAGTCCGTCAACGACGGCAACCGCATCGTGCCCACCGTCCTCTACTCCGACGGCACCCACGCCACCAACCCTTCCGCCAGCGAGGTCCGCGCCAAGTACGCGGAGCTGGCCGGCGAATAAACGAAAGGCGACGCATTTAACGCCGCCCCACGCGGGGCTGCTAGTCTTACCTAGGTGCGCAACGCACCCCCGCCCCAGTAGCTCAGGGGATAGAGCACGGCTCTCCTAAAGCCGGTGTCGGAAGTTCGAATCTTCTCTGGGGCACGCTGTGAAGTCTCGAGACATCGTTCCGGTCGGTGTCTCGAGATTTTTTAGTTGCCCCGACTGGGGTTGAGTTCGTTGTCTTTCTAGTTGTAGTAGATCTTTTCTTCGGTGAGTGTGTAGGCGGCGATTTGTGCCCCAGTGATGGCTATTTTGACGTCGACGTGGTTGTCGATGCAGACCATGGTGATTGGTTCCCCGCCCCATCTGCGTCCGATGTAGAGGCGGCGTAGTTTGCCTCCCCATCGCAGGGTTGTCTTGCCGTTGGTGCCGATTTTGTCGGTACTTAGTCGGTAGTCGTGGTCTGGTTTGATGTCTACTTATCTGCATTCACCCCCATTAAGGGTGAATCTTCAGATCAAAACTTGAAATGTTTTATAAACAGTATTACCTAACTTAGGTAAGCCTTACCTTTCCTGCTGTTCATAAATCGAGGTTTACTATGACCCAACAGTCCTCTACGCCCGCACGGAGTGCAAGCTCATCCAGTGGGTCGACGGCACGTTTAAACACCAGAGATCTCATCAACGCTGGCATCTTTGCTGCACTTTACTTTGTAATCACCTTTGTAAGCGGAATGATTGGATTCGCAGGACCACAATTCATGTTTATTGGATGGTTCATCGCGGCAATCGCAAACGGAATCGTGCTAGCGCTTTATGCCGCCCGCACGCCCAAAATGGGTGCTTTCACCCTCGTCGGTGGTATTAACGGACTAGCATTCATGCTCACCGGACACTACTTCTGGACCCTGCTGGGAAGCATAATTCTAGGGTTTATCGCGGATTTGATTATTACAAAAAGCCACCTCAGTATTGCCAAATCCTTCCCTATTGCCTACAGCGTCTTCTGTGTCTGGATTTCTATGCCTTTTATCCCGCTAATTCTGGATACGGACTCCTACTACGTCGATATCGCAGACCAAATGGGTCAAGAATATGCCGATGCCATGTCGGATATCTTCCAGCCATGGACCATTGGAGTACTGGCCATTTGTGCGCTCATCGTCGGCTTTATCGGAGGAAAGGTCGGAGTTCGCGTCAGCCGCAAACACTTTGAAAGCGCTGGTCTCCTGTGAGCCTGCCAAAACAGGGCGTGCTTCATCGATCTTCGATCGATCCACGGACCGTGCTGCTTTCTGTTCTAGTAATCAATGCGGTAGCTCTCAGCCACGGCCACCTACCGACACTGCTGATTTCTATCGCTTTCAGCTCCATCGCACTAGCTACAGTAAAGCCACACTATGGTCTTATTTGCCTGTTCGCTTTTGCATTATCCTATCTAGGGTACTGGGGCCTATTACAGCTTCCTGGCTCCACATTTTTCGCTTTTTCAGCGGCAATTTTTTCGTGGCTAAGCCGTTTTGTCATCAGCATGTCCATCGGCACATTCGGCTTGCTCACTCTCACACCATCCACGTTGACCTCAGCACTGCGGGACCTGCGTTTACCAGGCTGGGCCACCATTCCACCGGCGGTATTCCTGCGCGTTTTGCCGATCATCGTGGCAGAAGCCAAAGCCATCCGCGATGCCATGGTCCTTCGGGGTCTCCAGCCTGGAGTAAAAAGCTGGATCACACAGCCCACACAATCGTCCGCGATGTTGATCATCCCCTTATTAGGTGCCGTCGTCCGCGCTGGTGATGAGCTCGCTGCCTCTGCTCTTGTCCGGGGATTGGGAGGACCCGCACGCCCAACCACCACCGCCGATCTTTCCTTCAAGCTTGTCGATGCAACTGCACTAGCTGGGTTGGGCCTCGTTGTTGCCTCTGTCTGGCTTCCCACGGAGGTCCACTTATGAACGAACGCAGTATCGCAACCAGTGTAGACGCCCACAACGTTTCTTTTACATATCCATTGGGAGCTCGGCCAGGTATTCAAGGTGTATCTGATGTGTCTTTTTCTGTCTCTCCAGGACAGTGTCTACTGATTACCGGTGATTCCGGATCGGGAAAGTCCACGGTACTCAAGTTGATCAACGGACTCATCCCCCATTTCAATCCAGGAGAGCTACTAGGCACCATCACTATTATAAAGGATGACCAGGCTTTTACCCCTGCGGAAGAACCGCTGTCCCGAGCCATCGAGTTCAGCGCCTCAGTATTCCAGAATCCAAGGACACAATTTTTCACTGAAAGCGTCAATGCAGAATTGGCCTTCGGGCTAGAAAACCTTGGTGTAGATCCCAAAGAAATTGAGTCGAGGATTCAATCAGCGGTCGAGCTACTAGGCATTAACGATCTTCGGGGCCGGCGATTCAAAGAATTATCCGGTGGGCAGTTACAAACCGTGGCATGCGCATGCGCGCTTGTGTCCCCGGGCAGTCTCGTGCTTCTCGATGAACCCACGTCCAATCTCTCTATGGAAAGCATCGATATTCTTGCACGCGTGCTACACCGCTTGAAGGAATTAGGCACAACGATCATTATCGCTGATCACCGTCTCTTTTTCTTAAAAGATATCGCTGACCAAGTTATTTACTTGACTCAGGGAAAAATAACGCGGAGTTTCCGCGCTCAGGAGTTTTATGCCTTAGACGAACCCGAACGCAAACAATTGGGGCTACGCAGCTTACACCATGTTCCCCTGCCCGCGAGCGTGCCGGTACCACCCACGCTCGAAAACGCCGATCCCCAGCGGAGCGGACTCGAGCTAAGCAACATCTGTTTTTCTTATGGCGCACATGAGGTATTAAACATTGACCACGCATTTTTCCCCAGCGGCGAAGTCACCGCCTTAATCGGGCCCAACGGCGCTGGAAAAACCACCCTCGCCAGGATCATTTGTGGTCTTGCTTCTCCCAAACGCGGCGGTAGTCTCCGTTTGAACAGCAAACGAGTAGGAGCGGCTGCCCGCAGACGTGCCGCGTACATGGTGATGCAAGATGTTGGCCGCCAATTATTCGCAGCCACCACCGAAGAAGAAGTCACGCTCGGACTGGCAAAGAAGAAGCGGGACCACATCGATGTCAATGAGATTCTCCATCGCCTCGATCTGGCAGGAATGGCCCAACGGCATCCGCAGTCTCTGTCCGGTGGGCAACGGCAACGCTTAGCCATAGCTTCAGCCCAAGCCGAGCAAGCAGCGATCTACATCTTCGATGAACCTACCTCTGGCGTGGGCTGGCGCCAACTGCAATCCATCTCTGCGCTACTTCGATCTCTTGCAGCAAGCGGAGCAGTGGTCATCGTCATCACCCATGACCACGAATTCATCCAAGAATCAGTCACCAGAATCATCGATATGACTGACATCAACAAGAATTGAGAAAGAAATGTCTGAACTAAAACAAAGTTCCACAGAATCAAGCAGAACCCACGCACCAGAATCACACGGTGCGTCACCGGAAGAAGAGGCTCGCGCAAAACTAAAAGCCGGCCAGGTCGCTCTAAAAAAACTACTGGCCCCAGTGCAAACAACCATCTACTTCGCACAGTTTCTCGCGCTTATATCCTCGGTACTCGCCGTAGCACCCTACGTCGCGTTGGTGGCACTGGGAAATGCTCTAATCGACGGCAATACTGATGACGTCGCGTCCATTGTGAAATGGCTACTTGCTGCATTTTTGGGCCAGCTATTCTTCTATTTCCTTGCCCTTGCAATCACCCACTTCGCTGATGCAAAGTTGGTGGGGATTAACCGGCGCCGAATTATTACCGCTATTGCGAAAGCACCACTCTCGTGGTTTAGCCAGACTAATTCCGGCAAAGTCCGCAAAGCCGTCGAGGACGATACGTTAACTCTGCACACCCTGACAGCCCATGCTCCTGTAGAGAAGGTCGCCGCGATCTTTACGCCCCTCGCGCTTCTGGTTTATGCCTTTATCTTGGATTGGCGCCTTGGTCTACTTTCTATTGCCACTGTGCCCATTTTCCTAGCAATCCAAGCATATTCAATGAAAGATATGGGCACAAAAACTGCGGAAATGGATAATTATCTGGGTGAGGTCTCTGCGACTGCGGTGGAGTTCTCCGAAGGTATTTCCGTCGTCAAGGCTTTCGGCACCGTTGGCAAAGCCCACGCTCGATATCGCGAAGCTGCCCAAAAATTCGCGGAATTCTATTACGAGTGGGTACGTCCGCTTCTGCGTGTTTCCGCAATCTCAGAGTCTGTGGTGGCGGTTCCTGTCCTCATCCTTATCAATCTAGGAGTCGGTTCCCTGCTGATAGCTGGTGGCTATGTCACGGTCGCTGAAGTCATCGCAACAACGTTAATTGCGCTGGTGCTCCCGGGCACGATTCAAACCGTCGGCCAAATGATGTGGTCTTACCAGCTCGCTGGCAATGCGGCGTTGCGCCTTGATGAAGTCATGACAATTTCCCATGTGAAAGAAGGCCAAAAGAGCCTCGACGCCAATAGTCAAGACATGGAGGTGGAGTTCCATAAGGTCAGCTTTAGCTACGCCCCAGACACACCAGTCCTCCAAGACTTTTCTGCGCAACTAAATGCAGGCACTGTCACGGCATTGATTGGCCCCTCCGGGTCTGGCAAATCCACAGCAGCAACGATGTTGGCGCGTTTCCAGGATCCAGATTCGGGCACAATCACTATCAACAACGTGGATATCCGTGATCTCACTTTCGACAGTTTGTACCGCACTGTGGCTTTCGTCTTACAAGATCCTCACTTACTGCGTATGAGTATTCGGGAAAACATTCGCCTTGCACGCCCAGAAGCCCGCGATGAAGAGATCTGGCAAGCCGCAGAGGCTGCGCACATAGCTGCTGATATTCGCGCTTTACCGGCTGGGCTCGACACCGTTGTTGGTGAGGACACCTCTTTATCCGGTGGACAACAGCAACGCATTTCTATTGCCCGGGCAATCATTACCAATGCCCCAATCTTGATCCTGGATGAAGCTACTGCGGCAACTGATCCTGACTGCGAAGCAGAAATTCAAGCAGCTCTAGCCACACTCGTCAGAGGCAAGACCGTCTTAGTCATCGCCCACAAGCCGGAGTCCATCCAAGGAGCAGACCAAATAATCTGCCTCAAGCCTATGAAGGATAATTCTCATGTCTAATGCCACTACGCCTGTTAGTTCGCGTCTTCGTGATCCGCTACTCACTCGCAGTGTCAAAAAGCTGCAAAGTCCTGTAGGCCATAAGCTCAATAAAAGGTATGCTTGTCTATCGCTTATCGTTGGCGTGCTTGATGGCCTCGCCGTTCTCACGCTCGTGCCACTTACAAAGGCACTCGATGGGGATACGACGATCGCACCATGGATGTGGACGCTTTTGGCAATTGCACTCGTAGCTTTTGCGCTACGATTTTTCGCAACCATGGCCTCTTACCACACGGCCTTGGATTTCATCCGAGCCGCGCACACGACTGTGGGCGATAAATTAGCAACGCTACCGCTCGGCTGGTTCGTACCGGCTAATACCGGCGGCCTATCTCGCCTCGTTTCAGATCGCTTTATGGTGGCGGCCGAGACCATTGCGCATATTCAAGGAACGATATACCGCGATAGCGCGGCACTTGTCACCTTGTTAGTAGGAGCGTGTTTCTGGAACCCGAAGCTGGGCTTGGTCCTTCTTATCATCGCACCATTGGCGCTCGTGGTGATGCAGTTGGCTGCATGGATTCGTGAGAAAGCATCGAACCGCGCACTGGGGCCGAGTAAAGAGCTCTCCCAGCGCATCGTAGAATTTGCTAACCGTCAACCAGCCCTGCGCGCGGCAGGACAATCACAAGTTTTTGCGCCACTAGAGCAAGCGCTAGAAATCGACCATAAAGCACGAATACGCGAGCTATGGGTATCCACATTAGCTTTGCTACTCAACGGCATAGTAGTGCAGATCTTCATTGTGGCTCTCATTATGGTCTCCGCGGATCTTGCCGTTGAAGGCGCCCTATCGCCACTAGAAACAATTGCGATCATCGGAATCAGCTTGAGGTTTACCCGCACGCTTGAGCAGCTGGGTTCTTCTTTCGTCGGTTTAGATGCCGGCCGTATCGCGCTCACAGAAACTGAGCTCATCACCGATGCCCCTTCCCTACCGGAACCCACTACTCCGCGCCCAGGCGATGGTTCGGGAAGTGTAGAGCTGCGTAATGTCACGTTTGGATACGGCGATAAACCAGTATTGGTAGATATCGCTTTCCATGCTCGACCAGGCACCGTTACCGCCATTGTCGGTCCTTCTGGCTCCGGAAAGACCACAATTGCGCGCCTTATTTCGCGATTCTGGGATGTAGATTCCGGGGCGGTGATGGTTGACGGCGTAGATATCCGCGAGCTTGGAACCGAACAGTTAATGTCCAGACTGTCCATGGTTTTTCAGGATGTCTACCTCTTCGACGACTCGTTAATCGCTAATATCCGCGTTGGTCGTCCCGACGCCTCCGATGAGGAAGTCTTCCGCGCAGCTGATCTTTCAGGCGTGACTTCTATTGCCAACCGCCTAGGGTGGCATACTCCTGTTGGTGAAGGCGGTCGGCTTCTATCCGGTGGTGAACGCCAGCGCGTATCTGTAGCTCGCGCGCTTCTCAAGCAAGCGCCGATTGTACTCTTTGATGAGGCTACCTCCGCGCTCGATGCAGAAAATGAGGCAAACATTCTTGCTGCGATGGACGAGCTACGGGAGCAATCTACTTTTATTGTCATCGCCCATAAGCTGGATACAATCAAATCTGCTGATCAAATCGTAGTCTTGGATGAACACGGGCAAGTCAGCCAGCTGGGCACGCATTCTGAGCTTTCCGATGTCCCCGGTATCTACCGTCACTTCTGGCAGCAACGCAAAGCAGCACGCGGGTGGAAAATCAGTTCGGGACGCGATTAACGCGGGCACCGAGATCGGCGTTGTTTGCGGGGGCACCCTTCTCCCCCATTACGTTGTTGGCAGTTCCGCTTGAAGGAACTCAGGATTCGTACTCCTAGCCCCATGCTGGGGCAGGTTATGTTTGTCTGCGTTCCTTCTGCCTTGGGGCAGTGGAACTAGTCGCTGGCTTCGGTATGGCTTGTTTTCGTCCCTGTCTGAAAATGATCCGGGGGGTGATGCCGCCGAAGGCAGTGGCATACTCCAGACTGCTAATAGGAACCTGACCCGCACAGAATGTGCGAGGTCTCAAAGTAATGTGGATGCCAGCGTGAAGTATGTCCGACCACCAGCGATGAAATAAGTCCCATACTCATTCAATTCGCTAGGAGGTCTGGCATGACCTACGACTATGTCATCGGCATGGACGTCGGTAAATACTTTCACCACGCTTGCGTCTTAGATATCGACGGCACCCAGGTGCTATCTAAGCGCATCAACCAAAACGAAAAATCCCTGCGCGTGAGGTAGCTGACTGGGGTGTATTGCTCCATAACTTCAACACTGTCTACCGCAGGTGGATGGACGAGAGGACCAGGGTTAAAGACCCTGATACAGGAAATTGGACATGGGTATGGACACATTCCAACGTGCGAAAGGCCTACAACAGTCTGAACCATCTATGGCGCCAAGGCATGTGTTCAGAAGACTGAAATGGTAGCGGTGTGGTGAGTATCTGGTAGCGCCTGAGTGAGTATCCGGTAGCGGTGTCTTA
>NZ_JASPKB010000015.1:0-19987 GCF_030232515.1 Corynebacterium sp. MSK004
CGCGAGCTGCTACCAGATACTCACTGAAGCGCTACCAGATAGTCACGACACTGCTACCAAATAGCCGGTCGCAACAGCATGCTCTTTGTCTACATCAATCAACCTAAAGGCGTCTTAGAACCTGCCCGCATCAAATCTACGACCAACAGTCTTGAAGGCGGGATTAACGCTCGCCTGAAAGAGATTGCGCGTGCTCACCGGGGCAGAACAAATGAACACCAGCGCAAAATGCTGGACTGGTGGCTGTACCTAAAAACAGAACTGCCCGACGATCCACTACGCATCGCCAGACAGTCCCACTGGGGCCAGGACCAACTCGCCAAAGTATCCATCCTGACCCACACCGAGAACCAAGCCGACCACGAAACAGGACGACCAGCCCTCTACGACAACGGTATCGACACCGAGTACACCCACTCAATCGGCATCCAAAAAGGCCAAATCTAACCCCAGCGACACGCCGAGCCAGACACACATTTTGACCCTTAACCCGCTAAAATCCGCCCAGGGCCATCACAATAGAAAACCCCCCGCCTCAATGTGAGTCGGGGGACGGAGGGTGAACGGTAACTAGTTCAGACCCGGGATCTGCGGCAGCTTCGGCTGCGGGATGTTAAGACCGAAGATGCGGTTGATGGTCGGGATGAGGCCGTAGGCGGCACCGCCGACGACTGCAATGACGGCGATGATGGGGAGGATAACCTTCGCGCCACGGCTGGAGCCTGCGAAGAAGGCCGCAGCCATATCGTCGGCAGAAGGCTCCTTCGTGTTGGTCGGCTTAGAAGGCTTGGTCGGCTCGGTAGGCGTCGTAGTGGAGCTCGACGGCTCTTCCTCCTTCACGGCCGGGCGCGCGGTGAGCCACTCGTCGGAGTCCAGAACGCCCTGGGTCAGGCGGGTCTCACCAATCCAGCCGTACCACGGGTCCTGCGGCTTGCGGCTATCAAAGCCAGCGCCCATAACCCACTGCAGGTCGCGCGGGAGGAGGCCTTCAGCACCCTTGGCGTTGCGCAGGATGGGTGCACCGTTGATGAACATCTCTACGGTGTCGGAATCCGGCTTGTTGACTACGGCGATGTGCATCCACTCCTCGGTGGGAACCTCGTGGGACCAGACAGTCGAACCTTCGCCTTCCTTCGGTTCCGCCCACCAGCGCAGCTCACGGAGGTTAGAAATGCCGAACATGACGGTGGGGTCGGTGTCCTCGGATCCGTCGACAAGCTCGGCGATGCTGGAGTCGCGGGAGAGCGCACTCCCCCAGCCGTGCTCAGAGCCGTTGAAGTCCTTCGGAATCTTCACGAAGGACTCAAAGGTGTAGCCCTCGGAGGTATCGACCTTGTTGATCTCCGCGCCTTCCTTGGACCGAAACTCTGCCATCGCGAGCTTGCCAGCTGGGTCGGACCAGTAGAGGGAGCCAGAATCAGAGGACAACGGGTGGTGGTCCTTGGTGTAGGTGATGCGCTCACCCGTGTTGGAAGGACCACCCTCGCGAACGAGGTCACCGGCACCATCAGCACCGAAGACATCCGGAATGACTGCGCCTTCGGTGGCCACGTCGCCGTCGGCAAGCTGCTTGCCGTCCGTGTTCTTGGTCTGCCCCGGGCGCCAGTGGAAGACGGTCTTGTCGGACTTCACGAAGTCATTCGGGCCCTCCGGCAGCTGGTCCTTCGGGATGGTGTACGGGGTGTAGCCTTCCTCAGCGATGTCGCGGGCCTTCTGACCGAGGTCCGGGTCGTTTTCATCGCCAATGGTCCAGTCCGGGGCGAAGTCAGCGAAACGCTCCTTGAAGTTGAGCGGCACGTGATAGCTATCGCCTGTGCCGTCGAGGATGAGCTTGTCGAACTGCGTGAGCTCCTTCGCTGGTTTCTGCGCGACCCACGGGGACAGGGCGGTCATCTCCAGCTCATTGCCGCTCAGGTCGAACTCGAGCACGCCGAGCAGACCGTTACCGCCCTGGTAAGCCATCTGGTAGTCCTGCAGGATGCCGATGACGTCGTGGCCTGCATCGTTCTTGTCCACGCGGTAGCCCGCGCCGTGGTGGTGGCCGCCCATGGTCAAGAAGATCTGGTCGTTCTTCTTAATGAACTTGTCCCACAGGCCCTGGCCATAGTCATCGGAGTAGAAAACCTCGCCAGCACCATCGAGGTTGAGCACCTCGTGGCTGGTGAGGATGACCGGCAGGTCCGGGTGCGCATCGAGAACGCCTTGCGCCCACTCCAGAGCCGCATCATCCGCGCGCCAGCCCAGCGCCAGGACCAGGTACTTCTGGCCCTCGGCCTCAAAAATGTGGTACTCGGAGTCATTGTTGACCGCGGTGTGGCGCTCTTGGAAGGTTTCCGGGTTGGCGGTCTTGGCGCGCTCGGCGCTGAAGTAGTAGTTGTACGGGTGCGCCGACTTGTCCTCAATCATGTCGTGGTTGCCCGGCAGGATAGAGTAGTTCAGGTCGGAGTCATCGAGGACCTTCATGGCTTCATCGGCGACCTTCCACTCCCCCTCGACGTCAGACTGGTCCACCACGTCACCGAGGTGGGTAGCGAAGTCCATGTTCAGCGCTTCCTGATTCTTCACCAGCCACTCGACCTGCGCCTTGAAAGGCTCGCTACCGTAGCGCGCCTGGGCCAAATTGCCGGTCTCCGGGGTGGAGTAACGGGAATAGAACTGCGTATCCGGCAGCACGCCGATGCTAAAACGTGAGCCCAGGCCTTCTGAAGGTTCGGCAGCAAAGGCAGGGACGACGAGGAACGTACCGGCCACCGAGGCGGTGACCACGGTGCCGAGCAGGCGGCGAGAAGCCATAGATCTTCCAATCACAGTGAATAAAGCCAAAAGAGACATAAGAAATGTATTCTCCATAGCTTTCCCTCACGTAACGACCGCATGAACGCACGTTTAAATGATTACCCGCCGCTAGGATGAACGCTCATGAGCAATATCACTAAGAAATACAACGTCGACGTCACCCGCGTTGATACCGGTCGCTACCGCGCCACGAACACTGCGGGCGCGACCCTCGAATTCGGCACGGGCGACGGACTGCTAAGTCCGGTCGAGCTGTTGCTCGCTGCCGTGGCGGGCTGCTCGGCCGTGGACGTCGACGTGGTCACCTCCCGGCGCACGGAGCCGGAGCTTTTCGACGTCCACGTAGAAGGCACCCGCGTCAACGAGGACGGCGCCTCAAGGCTTAGCGACGTCAACGTGGAATTCTCCCTCCGCTTCCCCGATACCGATGCCGGCCGTCAGGCCCAGTCCATGGTGGAGCGCCTCGTGCGCATCTCCCACGAGAAGGACTGCACCGTCTCCCGCACGGTAGAAAACCCCACCAACGTCACGTTCCGCACGACCCAGCCCTAAGCCCACTCCGCTTTAAGCGCCTTTAGAGCGCTTTAAGCGAAAGGGTTATCGTCGCGCGAAGGGTTCTCCTCCCACGATTCAACGAAGGGGTTGTCCATGGCTTGCTGCATAGTGTGGGAGCCATCCCCGAATGGGTTGTGCCCGGCATCGGAGCGCTGGCGGCGGTAGCGCTCCAGATCCGCCTGTGCCATATAGCCCAGCTCTTCGCCGTCCACCACGATCCAGGGAAGCGGGTTCGGATCCACCATACGGCGCGGCTGCCCTTGGTGTGGCGAGGACAACATGGTGCGGATATCCGTCCGAGCCTGGTCCAGTTCCCCAAGATCCTTTGGACTCATTGAGGTTTTAATAGTCTTGCCGCCGCCGGTTCCAACCACCTCAGCCTTGAGCATGCTAAAAGAAAAGACTCCTGAAGGAATCGAGGGATTGCGCATGTCCACCTTGTCGAAGGCAAGGACGTCGTCATCGTCGAAAACCAGGATGAGCCCTTGCGGGGTGATGTACACCCAGGCCTCGTGCTGCATATCGACGTCTACCCGGTAAAACCCAATGAGCGGCTCGTCCGGCTCCAGCAGCCCATAGGCGTTGAGTTGTATCGTTCCCACACCACCACACTGCGCAAAGCCGTGATCCCACAGGTAGTGCATCTGACCTTGCAGCAACACTTCCCACAAGCCACGAATGAAGTCAGACAGGAGAGCGCCGTACTTATTGGCTAGCGGCTTGTGGATGCGCAGGTAGCCCGAGCGGATCTCAAACACGATCGGGTACGTCAGGGGCAGTGATTCGACGAAAGCCTCATCGATATGCAGGCGGCCATTATTCGCCTCGATGAATTCTTCCGCGGGGAAAAGATGCTCCACCACGAGGGTGTTTCCTTCTTCACGGGTATCGAGGATCCACTGAGAGTTCCGACGGCAGTTCTCGATGTAACCCTGAAGCACCGCTTGCACCTCAGCATCGCTGAACTGCTGGTGGTTCAGCCGGAACACGCTGTCGCCCTGAATGAAACGCATTCTCAGCTCTTCAGCCATACTTATTCCTCCGTCTTATGGGGCTCCGTGCACGTTTATGGCTCTGCGAGGCGCACCTGTGCACCCACCCATACTAATTGTGGTGCAATTTTAGACCATCGTGGCTAAAGTGACTTCAGATACTTTCTTCGGCCCCATCTTTGTCAGCCCACTTGACCCTCGCTAGGAGAACTCCATCATGTCTTTGTCCCGCCGTTCCCTTATCAAAGCCAGTGCCCTCGCGCTGACCGCCGGTGCCATCGGCAGCCAAGCACCCGCTGCGCTCGCCGTGGGTCCAGCTGTGGGCACCATCATTGACTTCTCCGCCGGTGTCCCTTCTGCGCGCGCCATCAAGGCCGCCGGCCACCTCGGCGCCATTCGCTATGTTTCCCAGCGCCGCCCCGGCGCTAACTGGATGCAGGGCAAACCCGTCACGCTGGCGGAAACGAAGGCCAATGCCGCTGTCGGCCTGAAGACCGCCTCCATTTACCAGTTCGGCCGCGCCGAGACCGCCGACTGGCTCAACGGTGCGGCGGGTGCCGCCGTCCACGCCCCGCAGGCCATCGCTATTCACAAGGCCGCTGGCGGGCCGACGGGCCGCCCAATCTACATCGCGATCGATGACAACCCCACCCGCGCCCAGTATGAGAACCAAATCCGCCCCTACCTCAAGGCCTTCTCGACGGCGCTGAGCGCGGCCGGCTACCAAACCGGCGTGTACGGCAATTACAACGTCATCGACTGGTGCGTCAACGACCACATTGGCCAGTTCTACTGGATGCACGATTGGGGCTCGGGCGGCAAGATTCACCCGCGCACCACCATCCACCAAAAAGCCAAGAACCAGGCCACCATCGACGGCGTGACCTGCGATATTAACACCGTCTACGCCAATGACTGGGGTCAGTGGACCCCGGGCCAAGGCGCGGTGACACCGCCCAAGGTCAAGGACATCCCGAGCGTGCCGGACAACATCCCGCTGCCCAACATCACCCTGCCGGATCCCACTGGTCGCGGCTCCAGTGTGAGCAGCGATGGCATCACCATTGCTGGTTCTTCCATCAGCAATGACCAAGTCCGCGGCGCAGTGGATATCCTCAACACCGTGCGCAAGTCCATGGGCTAAATGCCCTGCTGCGGCGCAGTCCCCTACCGTGCCGCAGAGGTCTTCGAGGCCGACGTTCTAGACGTTGGTTGAGAGGACGGCGCAGAAGAAGACGGCTCCGAAGATGTCGCGGCAGCCGGCGTCGCTGTCGTGGAGGTCGCAGTGGGCGCAGCGCTGGACGTCGTCAAGCGCGTGGCAACAGCACCAGGATTAGCCAGCGCCTCCTTGTTCAGGTTGTTGCCCTTCACCAGGTTCTTACCGGTGATCTCCTTGCGTACATAAGACGTGAGTTCCTGAGCGCTTCCTTCGATGGATGCAGCCACGACAAAGTTCTCTCCAAAAGACACCGAGGAATGACGATCCTTGCTGTCCGACCATCCCCACTTAGAGCCCACGACGTCGCTCAGCTTCGCGGTGCCATAGTTCTGTTGATATCCGTCGGCAGATACAGCATCGGCGTGGGACATAGCTACCAGCACAGGATGGGTCGGATCATCCTCCATGAGCTGAACAATGAACCTCACAACGTCGTACGTAGAGGTCATGGAATGCCCCCAGTCCTCCCCCGCGGACGTGGACTCCAAGCCATATTCCTTAGCAATGGCATCGATGGATCGCGGATATTTCTCAAAGAGCTGTGCGGCACTCTCGTCAGAGGAATCAGCAACCATATCCAACGCTAGGTACTTGTCCTCGAAAGACCCGCGTTCCAGCACGTAGGTTGCGATGTAGAGCTTAATCAAGCTCAGCGCATAGCGCGGCTGGTGTTCAGTGGTCGAGCCCATGTGCATGCCCGTCTCAATGCGGTAATACGTGATGGCCTTGGACTCATCGCCCTTGAGGAACTGACCTACTGAGTCCGGGACAGCAGCCAGCTGCAGCTGGCCTTTCCGATGTGTGATGGGGCCAGGTTTGCGTGCGCTGGTCTGCGCTGAACCGCCGGCCATGGAGTCTTCTTCGTGCGCTGGCGAGCACGCAACGAGAGAGGCTGCACCGAGTACGCACGCCAGAAGGGCGGCGCCAGCTCGCACTGACGCCGCCCTGTGAGAAGGCTGAGAGTAAAACACGATGTTTGATTCTACTCTCTACCGCCTGAAACGGTGTGATTGAGGCGTTTTAGTGATCCACCGGAGCCTCAACACCCACGCCGGTCAGGGAGCGAACCTCCATCTCGGCGGACAGTTCTTCTAGGTTGTCCGGCGGGGTCATGATGGAAACGATCCAGCCGGCGAAGAAGGCCAGCGGGATGGTGACCAGGCCCGGGGAGGACAGCGGGAAGATGGACCAGTCAGCGTTCGGGAACATCGAGGTCGGGGTACCGGAGACTGCCGGGGACAGGAAGATGAGTACCAAGCAGGAGATAACACCGGTGTACATCGACGCCACGGCACCTGCGGTGTTGAATCGACGCCAGTACAGGGAGTACAGGATGGTCGGCAGGTTGGCGGAGGCAGCCACGGCAAAGGCCAGGGACACCAGGAAGGCAACGTTCTGGGTCATGGCCAGAATGCCCAGGATGATGGAGACAATGCCCAGGACGACCACGGTGATCTGGGAAACGCGAACCTGCTCAGCCTCGGTGGACTCACCGTTGCGGATGACGGAGTGGTAGATATCGTGCGCGATGGAAGCCGAAGCAGTGATGGCGAGGCCGGCGACAACAGCCAGAACGGTAGCGAAGGCCACCGCGGAGATGACCGCCATGAAGATGGAGCCACCGATCTCCAACGCCAGCAGCGGGGCCGCGGAGTTCGCACCGCCCGGTGCGGCGAGGATGCGGTCCGGGCCAACGAGGGCGGCAGCGCCGTAGCCCAGAACCAGGGTCATCAGGTAGAAGGCACCGATGATAACGATGGCCCAGGTAACGGAGCGGCGAGCCTCGGTCGCGGTCGGCACCGTGTAGAAGCGCATGAGAACGTGCGGCAGGCCGCCAACACCGAGAACGAGGGCAATACCCAGGGAGATGAAGTCAAGCTTGGTGGTGAGGTTCTTGCCGTACTTCAGGCCCGGCTCCATGATCTGGGAGGCTTCATAGCCGCCCTCCTTGATAGCTTCGGAATTAGCGTGCATATCAATCGCCTGGGTAAAGAGTGCGCTGAAGCCACCCTTCAACAAGACAAAGGTGAGAATGCACATGATGACCACGCCGGTCACCAGGAGCACGGCCTTGATCATCTGCACGTAGGTCGTACCCTTCATGCCGCCAACAAGAACGTAAACGATCATGAGGATGCCCACGATGCCAACGACGACGGCCTGCCACTTGAAGTCGTGAATATTCAGGAGCACGGCCACGAGGGATCCTGCGCCAGCCATCTGCGCGATGAGGTAGAACAGCGACACGAACAGGGTCGAGATAGCCGCTGCCACGCGCACCGGGCGCTGCTTAAGGCGGAAGGACAACACGTCCGCCATGGTGAAGCGGCCGACGTTGCGCATCGGCTCCGCGACGAGCATCAGCGCAACAAGCCAGGCGACGAAGAAGCCGACCGAGTAGAGGAAGCCATCGTAGCCGTTGAGCGCAACGGCGCCGACGATGCCCAGGAAGGACGCGGCGGACAGGTAGTCGCCGGAGATAGCAAGGCCGTTCTGCCGGCCGGAGAAACTACCGCCGCCGGTGTAGAAGTCGGAGGCTTCCTTCGTGGACTTGCCGGCACGAAGCACCACGTACATGGTGACAACGAGGAAGGCGGCGAAGACTGAGATATTCAGAATCGGGTTGCCGGCGGAGGATTCCGCTGCGGCCAAGGTAATGGTCTGCATTGTTTAGCCCTCCAGTTCCTGGCGAATGGCCGCTGCCTGCGGCTCGATGTTTTTGTTGGCGTAGTTGACGTAGATGTACGTAATGATGAAGGTTGTCAAGAACTGGGCGAGGCCAAAGACAAGGCCAATGTTCCAACCGCCACCAAGCTCTATGGCCATGAAGCTGGGGGCAAAGACCGCAGCCAGCACATAGAGGACGTACCACACAAAGAACGCCACAGTCATGGGGAAGGTGAATTTGCGGTACGCGCTGCGCAGCTTGGCAAACTGCGGGCTGTCACGCATCTCGATGAACTCTTGCGGCGTAGGTTCGCGGCGCGAGTTAATCGAAGCAGGTGCGTCAGTCATGTCGCTCTCCTTACAAGGGGTCTTTTCTCCACAAACCGCGGTGAGAGACAAGAGGTAGTGTCTTCAATCACGTTTTGCCTTGCACAGTAAGTTACCTAACCGCTCTTGCAAGGTTGTAAATCCTGCCAAGAAAAGTTAATAACATACACTTTCGCTACCCCCTACCCTTGCAACTACAAGGGATTTCTATCTCGCTGCTAGCACCCCCACAGGAGATTCCAAAGGAAGAATCTAATTTAGCAAACCGAAACTTCACAGAGTCTTTCACAGATCTTCACTCCCCCACCCCTCACGATTCCCACTTCCCTGGGTACGCAACAAAGCCCGCCTTCAGCGTCCTCCCCTCTCCCCTAACGATGTAGAAAGAAAGAGCAAGGCGCTGAAGGCGGGCTCCACCGCTCGCGGGCGTTTGGTTACGCCCCACGTGTTTCGGCTTAGGCGCCAGGGAACTCTCGCGGGTCCTTGAACATACGGCCAAAGCCTTCCTGGCCATCAAGCGCATCAAGAGCCGCTACGTCTTCGGAAGTAAGCTCAACCTCTGCGGCAGCGAAGTTTTCTGCAAGGCGCTCCCGGCGGCTGGACTTCGGGATAACAGAAATCCCCTTGCTCAGCAGGTACGCCAACACCGCCTGTCCGGCAGTGATGCCATGCTTTTCGGCGACGGACTCAACCACCGGGTTGTTGAGCACAACGCCGCGCGCCAACGGCGACCAAGCCTCCGTCACGATGCCGTGCTTGGCATGGAATTCGCGCAGCTCCGGCTGAGTGAAGCCCGGGTGCAGCTCCACCTGGTTGAGAACCGGGACGATACCGGTCTCATCAATCAGGGTTTGCAAGGTTTCCTCATAGAAGTTGGCCACGCCAATCGACGCAATCTGACCCATGCCCTGCATGCGGGCAATCTCCTCGAACGTCTCCACATAGAGCCCACCCTGCGGCCACGGCCAGTGGATGAGGTAGAGGTCAAGGTAGTCCAGCTGCAGTTTGTCCAAGGATTCACGGAAGGCTTGGCCTACCTTGTCCTTACCGTGATGGTCGTGCCAGACCTTGCTGGTGATAAACAGCTCATCCCGGGTTACGTCACCGGCCTTCATGGCCTCATTCAGTGCCTGCCCAAGTTCTTCTTCATTCTCGTACAGAGTCGCAGTATCGAAGTGGCGGTAGCCCAGATCGATGGCTTCACGCACGGAGCGGATGAGATCCTCTCCGCGCAGCTTGTAGGTTCCGAGACCCATCAGCGGCATCTCGCGGTCATCATTGAACGTGGTTTGTGGGACACTCATGTCCCCCATTGTGCCGCACTTTAACTCCCTGTGGGGGCGAAGCATAGCTCCTCAGCGCTTTAATCCGAACCTACGCACGCGAAACGCCCTGCTCGGCCGTGCAGTAGCGCACGGCCGGGCAGGGCGTCATTGAGGGAAACAGAAAGGGCTAAGCCCTTTCCTTGCCCTTTCCTTTAGGCGCGAATGAGATCGATGACGAAGGTCAGCGTGCGACCCGACAGCGGGTGTGCGCCACCGGCCGGGCCGTAGGCCTTCTCCGGCGGGATGACCAGCTTGCGGCGGCCGCCCACCTTCATACCCGGGATTCCTTCCTGCCAGCCGGCGATGAGGCCAGTCAGCGGGAACTCGATGGACTGGCCACGACCCCATGAAGAGTCGAACTCCTGGTTCGTCTCGTAGTCAACACCAACGTAGTGGACCTCAACGAAGCCGCCCGGCTGGGCTTCGGCACCGTCACCCACCACGATGTCTTCGATGACAAGGTCCTGGGGAGCAGGCTCCGTTGCCGGCTCAATTACGGGCTTTTCCATTGGGGATTATCCTCCTTGGATTACTTTCTTCTTTGCTGGCCGCATACGCGTGGGCCGAGCCACAACGTTCCCCAGTATAAGCGGAGATGAGAGGCTCGGCCCTAGAAACCCAGCGTATGGGCTATACGTCAAGCCACGGCGGCCTGTTAAAGACCACCGTTCAGGCTACCGTTTAGCGCTCGCTACGCGGGGTGACCTTACGCAGGGTCTCGCCGGTGTAGATCTGGCGCGGACGGTTGATCTTGGTGTTGAGCTCAAGCTGCTCGCGGTACTGAGCAATCCAGCCCGGCAGGCGGCCGATGGCAAAGAGGACGGTGAAGAAGTCCGTCGGGAAGCCCATGGCGCGGTAGATCAGGCCGGTGTAGAAGTCGACGTTCGGGTAGAGCTTGCGGGAGACGAAGTAGTCGTCGTTCAGCGCAATCTCCTCAAGCTTCATAGCCAGGTCCAGCATCGGATCGCCACCGAGGTGATCGATGATCTCGTGAGCGGTGTCCTTGACGATGGCCGCGCGCGGGTCGTAGTTCTTGTACACGCGGTGGCCGAAGCCCATGAGGCGAACGCCCTTTTCCTTGTTCTTCACGCGGTTCATGAAGTCGGTTGCGTCACCACCGTGGTTGTTCTGGATATCCTCGAGCATCTCCAGAACAGCCTGGTTAGCACCACCGTGCAGCGGGCCGGACAGGGCGTTGATACCACCGGCGATAGCAACGAACAGGTTGGCCTGAGCGGAGCCGATCATGCGGACGGTGGAGGTGGAGCAGTTCTGCTCGTGGTCAGCGTGCAGGATAAGGAGCTTATCCAGAGCCTTGGCCACGATCGGGTCGACCTCATAATCTTCAGTCGGGTAACCAAACATCATGCGCAGGAAGTTCTCGCGCGCGTTGAGCTTGTTATCCGGGTACATGTAGGGCTTACCCTGCGATGCGCGGTAAGCATAAGCGGCCAACATCGGCACCTTAGCCAGCAGGCGGACGGTTGCCTTATCCAGCTGCTCCTCATCCAGCGGGTTGAGCTGGTCCTGGTAGTAGGCGGAAAGAATGTTGAGGGAGGAGGCTAGAACAGCCATCGGGTGCGCGTTGCGCGGGAAGATGTTGAAGGCTGCCTTGAAGTCCTCATCCAACAGGGTGTGGTGACGGATCTCGTTGTTGAACTTGGACAGCTCATCCTCGGTGGGCAGGTGGCCCTTGATCAACAGGTAAGACACCTCGTTGAAGGTGGCGTTCTCAGCCAAGTCCGCGATGTCGTAGCCGCGGTGGCGGAGGATGCCTTCCTCACCATTAATAAAGGTGATCTTGGATTCGGTAGAGCCGGTAGACGCATAGCCCGGGTCAAAGGTGACTAGGCCGGTCTCGTTACGGAGCTTGCCAATATCGAAGCCGGAGTCACCCTCCGTGGACTGCTTAATGTCCATCTCGTACTCGCCGCCGGGGTACTGCAGTACAACCTTGTTCTTTTCAGAAGCCACGTATATTCCTTTCCTCAATGTTCAACGCCGACCGCAGCCGGCGCGACAGATCTAAACCTCTTCACACTCTAGCAAAACCTGTGACTCTGCCAACATTGGCAATCCTGGCAAAGTATCTAATGCGCGAACGAAATTAGGCTACACTGCCCACATGAGCAACTCAGAACTCGTCCTGCCAGCAGATCTCCTCCCCACCGACGGCCGCTTTGGCTGCGGGCCCTCGAAGGTCCGCCCCTCCCAAATTGAGGCAATCACCGCGGGTGCCAGCACCATCATTGGCACCTCGCACCGCAAGCCAGCCGTCAAGAACCTCGTCGGTTCCATCCGCGAAGGGCTTTCCGAGTTGTTTTCCCTGCCAGAAGGCTATGAAATTGTCCTCTCCCTTGGCGGTGCCACCGCGTTTTGGGACGCGGCGACCTTCGGCCTGATTGAGAAGAAATCCGCCCACCTCAGCTTCGGCGAATTCTCCTCTAAGTTTGCTAAAGCCGCAGCCGCCGCCCCCTGGCTCGACGCCCCGCTCGTCACCGAAGCCGAGGTCGGCACCGCACCTGATCCGAAGGCAGCTGATGCCGAAGGCGCCGACATCATCGCGTGGGCCCACAACGAAACTTCGACTGGAGCCATGGTTCCGGTGACCCGCCCCAACCCCGAAAACGCGGAGCAGCTCGTCGTCGTCGACGCCACGTCCGGCGCCGGCGGCCTGCCCGTGAATATGTCGGATGCCGACGTCTACTACTTCTCCCCGCAGAAGTGCTTCGCTTCCGACGGCGGCCTGTGGCTGGCGGCCATGTCCCCGGCAGCCCTCGAGCGCATCGAGAAGATTAACTCCTCCGATCGCTTCATCCCACCCTTCCTCAACCTGCAGACCGCCGTGGACAACTCCCGCAAGAACCAGACCTACAACACCCCAGCTGTGGCCACGCTGCTCATGCTGGAGAATCAGGTGCAGTGGATGAACGCCAACGGCGGCCTCGACGGCATGGTCAAGCGCACCACGGAGAACTCCTCCATCCTGTACAACTGGGCAGAGTCCCGCCCGGAGACCACCCCCTTCGTGGCCGAGCCTGCCGCACGTTCCCTCGTGGTGGGCACCATCGACTTCGAGGACTCCGTCGACGCAGCTGCGGTTGCCGCGACGCTGCGCGCCAACGGCATTCTCGACGTCGAGCCTTACCGCAAGCTGGGCCGCAACCAGCTGCGAGTGGGCTTGTTCCCGGCGATCGACTCCGCGGACGTCACCAAGCTCACCAAGGCTATCGATTACGTTTTGGACAACCGATAGCCTTCGCCCGCCACTCCTTGCACCACGCAACAACTTTGTTTGCACCTATTTGTTGAGTCATACAACATGCCCCGCGCTCTTGCCAGAGTTCGGGGCATGTTCTGGGTAAAGTGGATTTCATCACATGTCCGCTACCAGGCTAAGGAGCGCCATCATGCGCGAGATTTTCCTCGCACCCAGCGACTCAACTGACACCTCGCTCGTCCTCCGGGCCGAGGATGGTGAGGAGTTCTTCCTCGAGGTCACCGACGAGCTTCGCGAGCTTTTCGCTCCCGCCGACTCCGCCGACTCCGACTCCGCGAAAGAGGCATCCGACCACACCACGCACGAGGCCGGGAACGCCACCGACGATTCCTCCCCCACTTCTGCACAGGCTTCGCGCTCTGCTGGTTTGCACACCGTGATGCCATCTTCTGGTGGCTCCCCTTCCTCTCCGCAGACTCAGCACACGCAGCAGGCGCAAGAAATCCGCCTGCGCCCCAATGAGATTCAAGCCCGCATCCGCGCCGGTGCCAGCGCCGCTGAGATCGCCGAGGAGCTCGACGTTCCGGAATCCCGCATCGAGCCTTTTGCGCACCCGGTGCTTTTGGAGCGGGCGCGCATTGCGGACGTCGCCAAGCAGGCGCACCCCATCCGCGAGGATGGCCCGGCCAAGCTCACCCTGTGGGAGATCCTGGCCACCGCATTCGCCGCACGTGGGCACTCGCTGTCGGAGGCAACATGGGACGCCTACCGCCATCAAGGTGAACCGTGGATCCTGCGCATCACGTGGAAGACGGGGCTTTCCGCCAACGAAGCGGAGTGGACCTTCAAGCAGACGATGTCCTCCCCGGCCACGGTGGAGGCACGCAATTCCGTGGCCGCAGACCTGACGGACCCGGACTTCGTGCAGCCGGTGCGTTCGCTGACCTCCGTGGGCCGTGGCGAGCGCTATGACGAAGCCATCGATGGGCGTGACTACGCCGAGGGCCGAGAGGTCAACGAGGACGCGCGCGCTGGAGCCCCCGGCGTAACGGAACTGTCTTCCTACACCGGCAACGCAAATGAGAACACTGAGGCGGAGGCCGACGTCACTGCCGAGCCTTCCGTGCTTCCCTCCCCGCGCGGTGGGGAGCACCCCGCCGAAACCGGCGCCGATGAAAACGCAGATGCCCGCGACGAGGGCGCGGCGGCACAGCCGGAGGAGAAGGAATCGGGCGTAGACGAGGACTTCCTCCAGAACCCGGATCCGGAACCCAAGCCTGCCAAGCGCCGCCGCAAGGCCGTCACCCCGCACTGGGAGGATGTGCTGCTCGGCGTTCGTTCCTCTACCAAGCGCCCCCGCGATTAACGAGTAGCCTGCCGTGGATACCCAAAGCGCCGTTCTCACTCTCTGGTACGTCACCGCCGCCGATCCCGCCGAGGTTCTCCGCGGAGAGCCCAAGGCTGACCGCGGTTTCGGCCGCAAGTTTCTCGCTCAACTCAACCCCTCCCTACCGGTAACGCCTATCGGGCAGTTCCCCCTAAACCGTTCCGCCGAACCCGGCGCGAGCGAGTTCTACATCGGCGGCTACCCCGGTGTGGCCGTCGTGCAAACCATCATCCATGATGACCAGCTGATCCTCTCGCAGCTCTCCCGCACCCTGCGCGAGGCCGTGCCGGCAGAGGAGATTTACGCCTTCACCTCTAACCCAGAGACTGGCTATGCCGGCTTTGCGCACTGGACGGGCAGCCGCCTGCGGCGCTCCCTGTGTGGAACGCGCTTTAACCTCTACGAGGATCATGGCCTGCCCGAAACCTTTGAGGCCCCTTACTGGGCCGGGGAGATGGACGAGCCCGCAGGTGGGATTGCCCTGCCCTTCGAGCCGCTCACCATCACCCAGGCAGCCCAAGAGTTCTGGCTGGGCATCGAAGTGGGCGAAGATGGCCCAGACGTGGACGTCGTGGGCTATGCCACCGACGGCCGCCCCGAGCCCAAGGTCGATACTCCCCCACCGCGCCGCACCGTGGCTGAGGTGGCCACAACCTCAGTGGCGAAGCTGGGGCTCAACGATTATGACGACTACGAAGAGCACGACCTCGAGCCGGAATCCACCGGCGAAGAGATTGTCCGCACCGCCAAGCACCTCGGCGGACTCGTGCGCCGCTATGCGGTGTCGACGTCACGGAGCCTCTGGGAGCGCTGGCGCTCGTAGAAGGCAATGGCCGCCGACGTCGCCACGTTGAGGGAATCCGTGCCCTCCGCCATGGGGATACGCGCCCTCACATCGGTCGCGCGCATGGCATGCTCGGTCAGGCCTGGGCCCTCCGCGCCAACCAGCAGCGCCACCTTATCCGCACCCTCCAGGGCGTCGGCGATATGCACGGCGTCCGGATGCGGGGTCAGCGACACCAGCCTGAAGCCCTGGTCGCGCAGCTTCTCCAGCCCGCGCTGCCAGGTGGTAAAGCCGCCATCGAACCGAGCCCAGGGCAAACGCAGCACGTGCCCCATGGAAACGCGCACCGAGCGCCGGTAGAGCGGATCCGCAGCTCCCGAGCCTAAGAGGATGCCGTCGACATCCATGCCCGCGGCGTTGCGGAAGAGCGAGCCGATGTTCTCATGATCACCCACACCTTCCATGATGGCCAAGGTGCGAGCGCCCTCAATGACTTCATCCACGGTCCAGGCCTCTGCGCGGTCAGCCGCGGCAACCAGCCCACGGTGCATGTCGAAACCGGTGACCTCCCCCAACGTTGCTCGAGTGACCTGATAGACGGGAAAATCGCCAACATCGTGGTTCGCTAGGAACGTGTCGAGCTTTCCTTCAAAGCCGATGATGCAGCGCACCGGGAATCGTGAGGCCAGCAGGCGCTCCACGCACAGTGGGCCCTCACCAAAAACGAAACCCTCGCCGGACTTGTCCGCGTGCTTGAGATCGCGGATATCGTCCAGGCGAGGGTCTGTGGGGTCATCGATGACAAAACGCATGGCCCCTAGTTTAGGCACAGGGCCACGTGTTCTCCCCAGGCGGGCTATGCCAGCAGCGAGCTGATGGGCTCCATGGCGAAGTAGACCACGAAGAGGGCGGCCACGAGCCACATGATCCAGTGCACCTTCTTGGCCTTGCCGGCAAAGGTAGCCATCAGGGCATAAGCGATGAAGCCCACACCAATACCGTTAGCAATGGAGTAAGTAAAGGGCATGACCACGATGGTCAGGAAGGCCGGAATGGCCTCCTCCATGCGGTTCCACTCGATGTCCTTGAGCTGTGCCGCCATCATCACGCCCACGACGACGAGGACGGGGGCCGCTGCCTCAATGGGCACGATCTCGTAGAGCGGGGTGAGGAACATGGCCAGCAAGAAGATCACACCGGTCACCACGTTGGCCAGGCCGGTGCGGGCACCGTCACCGATGCCGGCCGCCGAATCAGCAAACACTGTGTTGGAGGAGACCGAACCGGCGCCACCGGCAACGGCGCCAAAGCCCTCAACCACCAGGGCGGTCTTCATGTTCGGAAGGTTGCCCTTCTCGTCCACGAGGTTGGCTTGCTTGCCCAAGCCGTTCATGGTGCCCATGGCGTCGAAGAAGTTGGTGAGCAGCAGGGTGAAGATCAGCAAGACCGTGGAGACCACGCCGAGTTTGGTAAAGGCGCTAATCGGATCGACCTGGCCCACAATCGAAAGATCCGGCAGACCACCCAAAGAACTGGGTACCTCCGGGGTGGCCATGCCCCAGTCCTCGGAACCGGTCAGCGCCTGAATGATCATGGCGATGATGGTGGTAATGACGATGCCAATGAACAGCCCGCCGCGAACCTGGCGGATGACGAAGAAGGCGGAGAGAATCAGGCCCACGACGAAGACGAAGGCCGGCCACGTAGCGATCGAGCCGTTAACGCCCAGGCTCACCGGGACGGTGGTCATCGCGGCATCCGGCACGCGGGTAACAAAGTGACCATCCACGAAACCGATGAGCGCGATGAACATACCAATACCCACGCCCATCGCTGCCTTCATGGAGGCCGGGATGGCATCGAAGACGGCCTGGCGGAAGCCA
This sequence comes from Corynebacterium sp. MSK004, assembly GCF_030232515.1. Lineage (NCBI taxonomy): Bacteria > Bacillati > Actinomycetota > Actinomycetes > Mycobacteriales > Corynebacteriaceae > Corynebacterium > Corynebacterium sp. MSK004. The sequence continues at coordinate 17,156 of NZ_JASPKB010000015.1, forward strand.
GAGATGGCCAGCAGGACGATGATGATGCCTTCAATGACGACGAGGCCCATCGCCTCGCGCCATTCCAGGCCGTTGAGGGAAACCATCGTCACGGCGACGAAGGTGTTCATACCCAAGCCCGCAGCCATGGCGAATGGGTAACGGGCGATCATGCCGAAGGCAATGGTCATGACGCCGGCCACCAGTGCGGTGGCGGCGGCAACCTGCGGGATGCCCAGGGTGGTGCCGGCAGCGTCAGCGGACGTGCCCAGGATGAGAGGGTTGAGGAGGATGATGTAGGCCATCGCGAAGAACGAGACCACGCCGGCGCGGACCTCGGTTCCCACGGTGGATCCGCGTTCGGAAATCTTGAAATAGCGATCGATAGCTGCGTTCATCGTGAGAGAGCGCCCCTTCTATCTAGAGAAATGAAGTTTTACCTGCTAAGGGTGCTCCATCCAGGCACTAAAACGCAAACCCCGCACGCTGCGTCGTTGCTGCGTGCGGGGAGAAAGGCGAGCCTCTTAAAAGATCGGCTTCTCATCATCAAAGGGACGCTCCTGCTCCGATCCCTCCTCACGGATGGTCGTGCCGGAATGCGCACCGCACCCGTAGGTGGCGTGCACCACTTTCCCATCCGCCGAGTATTCATTGGCACAGACACCATAATTAGGCATCAGCTCAAGATAGAAAGCACAGGTTTTGCACTGCAGCTGCGCCTGCGCCGCCATCTCCGAATTAGGCCCATACTTCTTGCGCCAGCGCTCTTTGGCTTCCTTGAGGCCTGCCTCGGAAAGCTTCCCTTCATCAAGCCTTTCGTCATCGGGCGCGGGCGGCATGAGGTCGCCCGGGCCAAGGTCCCCTGGGCGCAGGCGCTCGGAATAGGGCACCCACTCGGGTGCTTGGAGGGCCTGGCCGCCGGGAACGAGCGCGACCTCGTTAACGGTCGGTGTGCGCGAGCCCTCCGCGCAGGCGACGACAGCATGCCACTCCCACCCCGGATAGCCCGGCACGTGGGCGTCGAAACGGTGAGTGGCCACGTTGCGGCCTACTCCGGCAACGCCGCGGTGCTTGCCGACGTCCCCCTCACCTACCTCTTCCACAGCCCGGCGCGCCAAGTCGACGGCGGTCGAGTCGAGAAGCGGGGAATGCATCTTTTTCTTGCGAGTCACCCTCCCATTATTAATCACGCACCAAGGCATAGTGCACAATGACAGTCATGGCCCTCCCGCACCTCACTCTCGCATCTCGCGCACTCGCTGCAGCTCTCTCCGCCGGCGCTCTCCTCGCACCGCTCACGTCGTGTTCCTCCCAACCCGCAGGCGATCGCGCGGTGTCGCCTGCCTCTTCGGTGTCGTCTGCCTCTTCGACGTCGTCTTCCTCGTCGAAGGGGGACGGTGGGACGTCGCCAAGCGCACGCTCCCCAGAGCGCTTGGGCGTTACCGTCCTGGACACCGTACCCCTGCCGCCCGATACCTTTACCCAGGGCCTGGAGGTTGACCCCGATGGCAACCTGCTGATCGGCACCGGGCTCAACGGCAAGTCCCGCCTGCTGCGCCTCAGCCCGGGTGCAGAGGCCCCGCAAGAGGAAACCTCGCTTGAAAGCTCATTCTTCGGCGAGGGAATCACGCAGACCGACGCCGGCATCTGGCAGCTGACCTGGAAATCCGGGACAGCTTTCCTGCGGGATTCCGCCACCTTCGAGGAACTGGACCGCGCTAGCTATGACGGCGAGGGCTGGGGCCTGTGCAACGCGGGATCCGAACTCATCCTGTCCGACGGCTCCGCCAAGCTGCGTCACCTGGATCCGAAGACCTTCGCAGAGCTCGGCCCGCGCACCGAAGTCACCCTCGACGGCTCCCCCGTGGATAACCTCAACGAGCTTGAGTGCGTCGATGGTGCGGTCTATGCCAACGTCTGGATGAGCGAGGATATCCTGCGCATTGACCCGGAATCCGGCGCTGTCACCGCCGTGATCGATACCGCAAACCTCAACCATTCCCCTTCTACGGATCCCAACGCCGTCCTCAACGGCATTGCCCGAATCCCGGGCACCGACGAGTTTTGGATCACCGGCAAGCTCTGGGATGAGCTGTACCGGGTGCGCTTCGAGTAGGATTCTCAGCCATGGCTACCGTGAAGCAAGCAAGGAAGAAGTCGCTGCTGCAGTTTCTGGCGCTCATCATCGCCGTGGCGGTCATCGTCGTGGCGGTGGTGCTGTTCCAAAAGTGGAGGAATGACCGCCCGGGCCCCGAGCCACAGGACGTCACCATCACGGCCACGGTGGGCTCCGACACCCTTGACGTTGCACCCTATAGCGTCTGCGAGCCTGGCACCGACTGCAAGGAGGGCGAGGTTCCCAACCTCACGGTGGGCCCCGATGACACCCTGAAGTTGGAGATCCCCGAGGCCATCTCTAACCACGAGTGGTCCGTGCTGTCCATCTATGATGACCCGGCCGCCAATGACAGCACCTCTCACGGCGCCAACGAGACCACCTCGCTGGACATCCCCGGCTCTGTGCCGCCGATTGAGGCCTCCACCGGTGAGCGCCCCAAGCTGATGGTGGTGGAGATTTCCACGCTCATGATTGGCCACGATGCCAATGGCGAGGAAACCCCGATGCAGACGGTATGGTCCCTGTCCACCATGACGGATGAAGAGCTCAAGGAGTCCAAGGCCACGGGCGAGGCACCAGCTGAGAAGTAGCGCCCCTGCCCCACGCGCTGCCTCCACGATCGACAAAGTGCCCTAGCTGCCAAACTTAGGGCTGATCTGTTATGTCCATAGGGTTTTTGGACATGGAGTCCGGTGTCTTTTTGGACACGGAATCCATGGAGGTCTTGGACACTT
>NZ_JASPKB010000016.1:0-14172 GCF_030232515.1 Corynebacterium sp. MSK004
ACGTCCAAAAAGCCACTAGACATCCCGTCCAAAAACATCCTGGACTCCGTGTCCAAAAAGTCGCTAGACATCACAAACTTAGGGCTGATCATTGAAATCAGCCTAGCTTTTGGCAACTCGGGCACTTTTTCAGTCATCGGCCTACGAATGTCGGCCGCCCCTTAGCTATCCAAGTCCTTGGCAATAGCGCGCAGAATCTCAGCTACCTGACGGCCGGTCTTGCGCTCTGGGTAGCGGCCCTGGCTTAGCACGGGCTGCACTTGGGTTTCGAGCAGTGTCATGACGTCGGAAAGCATGCTCGACAGCTCCTCCGGCTTGCGGGCCGGGGTGCGGCGGCGCGGGGAATCAAGGACCTTCACGCGCAGCGCCTGCGGGCCGCGACGGCCAGCAGCGAAGTCGAACTCGATTCGCTGGCCTTGATACAGCTCGTCAACACCCTTGGGCAGCACGTTGCGGCCAACGTAGACGTCTTCATCGCCGGGGTTGCTGACAAAGCCGAAGCCCTTGTCCGCGTCATACCACTTCACTTTGCCGATAGGCATGGTTCTTCACTCACTTTCTTTCCGTCTCTCCTCTTTAGAAAGCTTAGGCGCTGCCATGCGCCAGGCCTATAGGCCGCAAGCATTCCGGGACGAGGAGGCGCGGCGTAATTAATACTGAAGCGGCCGCGCGGAGGAACTATCCGTGGAACTTATAAAGAGATACATCTTAACCTCCCCACGCTCCGCCAGAGAAACTTGCCCCAGAGTTCACCCCATCAACCACACCCATAACACGTGTGATGTAGCTAACATTCCCGCCGCGAACAGGGGAAACATAGATATATTGGCATGATTGTTACCGTTTTGGAGCATTTAACGTGACTGTTTCGTTATAAACCGCTACTCTTTCCCACAGGCACTTCGGCCGCCGGCCGTGGAAGTCTCGCCCCAGACACAGTCCGGGCTTCCACTAGGCGGCCGCACATGATGTGCATGACTATGAACATCAACTGCAAGACACTATGCCGGACTGGGCATCATCTGGGCGCGAGAAAGCAAGAACAACCTAGAGAAGGAATACTTTAATGGGACGCCACTCCGCTAAGAACAAGTCCATCGCCACCAAGTTTGCCGCCTCCACCGTTGCCGTGGGCGCCGCCGCAGCCATCATGGCACCGAACGCTGCCGCTGCACCGGATTCCGATTGGGACCGCCTCGCGCAGTGCGAGTCCGGCGGCAACTGGGCCATCAACACCGGCAACGGTTACCACGGCGGCCTGCAGTTCAACGCTCAGACCTGGCAGGCCTACGGCGGCGGTGAGTTCGCTCCGACCGCTAACCTGGCAACCCGCGAGCAGCAGATCGTTGTTGCCGAGCGCACCCTGGCACAGCAGGGTTGGGGCGCATGGCCGGCTTGCTCCGCAAGCCTGGGCCTGAACTCCGCCCCGACCCCGCGTGATGCAAGCGCAGCCGCAGCCCCGGCCAAGGAGAAGACCGCTCCGGAGGCTCCGGCTGACGCCCCGCAGGCCGTTCAGGAGGCCGCTGAGGAGCCCACCGATGAGCTGGCTTCCGACGCCCTCTACTCCCTCATCCAGGACACCGCCACCCAGTACGGCTTGACGATTCCGGCATCCTTCACCGAGCAGTACAAGGCAAACCGCCACGACTTCAACGCCTTCTACTCCGCCAACCGCCACGTCATCGACCCGCTGGCACAGGTTCTGGCTGCACGCTAAGCAGCGCGCAGCGCCGTGCAAGCACGGCACATCAAAGCAAAACTCTAACTACATAAAAAGAGACTGGATGGTGTCCTCCATCCAGTCTCTTTTGGTTTTGCTTAAACCTTTTCCTCAACGGCAACGTCTTCCTTAGCGCGCGACCTATCGAAGGCCAGCAACACTAGACCGACAACGATCCACAGCCCCAGTGCCCACCACGCATGGACGGCACCATTGCCATCAAAGAAGGACAGTGAACGGACCAAGTGGCCCGTCGCGCCGATGGGCATCCACTGCCCCAGCGTCGACCACCCGGCAGGAAGCAGCCATGGTCCCGTCGCCAGACCCGACAGCGGGTTCGCCAGGAAGATGGTCGCCACAGCACCGATTCCGATGCCCGCGGCCCCCATCACTCCCGCGAGGCCGGCGGTCACCGCAGAAGTCGCAAGGATACCCGCTGCAATGGCCATCCACTCGGCAGCGAAGCTGCCACCGAGGGTTCCATAAACCGAGTGCAGCATCCACGTAGCAATAAGCGCACCCACCAGCGCGATACCAACGAGCACTCCCATCTTGATCCACTTCTTACCACGGAATGCAAAGGTGGCAATGACAGCGGAAATAATGCCACCAAAAGCTAGCGGAAGGCCAAGCAATGCAATGCCGCTTGCCTGCGGGTCCTCCTTCGTCGTCGGTGCCAGCTCCCGCTTCTCCACGGTCATCCCCTGAGCCTCGAGCTGGCTCGCAAGACCGTCAACCATCGCAACGTAGGGAGCACCATTTCCCGCGGCCGTGAAAGCATTCGCGCCCTGAGGAGAGATAGCGAGGCCGCCAACAGCCTCACGCTGTAGCACCGCGTCTCGCACCTCCGCCTCGCCGTGCTTCACGACAATCTCCGGGGCCTCATCCCCAGCCGCGCTCTCAATCTTCTGCGAGATGCCATCGAGCATGGGCTCCGGTACAGAGACCGCAATCGGCACTCCGGCTGGCCCGGATGCAAAGGTGGGCGCCAAGAATGCCCACAGCATGAGACCGATAACGATGGGGATCCCCACGATGGCAGCTATCGATTTCACAGCAACCGATGGCTGCTTTCTTTCCCGACTTTTCACCGCTGACATTACATAGCCTCCAAACGGAACAGGATGTTTCACTTACAAAGTGGAGCATAGTGTTCCGTTTGATATGATGCAAGCCGTGAGACAAGATGCAGCAGAAAACAAGCAAGCCATCGTCGCAGCAGCCAGGCAGCTGCTCATCACCGAGGGACCGGGCGTATCCATGCGCTCAATCGCCAAGAAAGCTGGCGTGGGCGTCGCCACGGTCTCACGCCACTTCCCCGAGCGGCTCTCCCTCATCGTTGCCATCACCAGCGCGGAGGTAGCGAACATCAAGGAAGAGGTGGACAGCCACCTGCAAGGCTTCGACGAGGACCCCGAAGGCACCTGGCGCGATATCATTCATCGCATCGCCGGCCTTAACTTCGCCGCCGTTGTTCAAGCTGCGGCAGCCGAAATGAACACTGCTGCGTTCTCAGACGATGACGCGCAGAAGATCGCTGCCCATCGCACAGCAGAACTGAAATCGATCTACCAACCGATGATCGAACTCGCGCGGCAAGCAGGCCTCTGCCCCGAGTCCCTCACCCCACTCGAACTTCACATCGGCATCGGTCTCATCACCCGCCCGCTGCCCAGAACGCTAGTGAGCACCGACTACCTATCAGGTATACAAGCCCAGCTCATCGATACGCTGCTCGACGGCTTTAAAGCCCAAGCCCGTGCCGACTAGTTCCCGTGCCGACTAGTTGAGGCGCAAGTACATTACAAACACGTATAGCCCCACCGAGGAGAACATTCTCGGAGGGGCTGAAAGCAGGCCAGTCAGGCTCAGCACATTCGCTAAGTGAAGCGCAGATTTCTGCGCGCCAACTTAGCGGTTGATGCGGGTGTACGGGTGTACGTAGTTCAGCTTCTCTGCCGGCATCGGCAGAATCAGATCGTCACCATACGGGCTGGATGCGCCAGCAAACGGTGCAGTGATCTCAGTAATGACGTGCTCGCGGGGGCTGTTCTTCGGCCAAGCCGGGGATACGAAGCCTTTGTTCTCATTCGACATGCTCCTTATTATTCCAAACCCTGCGCCGAAAAGTAACTTAATCACCCAACGAGGGCCCCATCCCTCCCCCGCCTACTAAACTTGATGGCCATCATGACCTCCCCCTCAAACCGCGCCCACGTCACCGAGAGCTACCGCGAATGGCTCAGCCAACTACCCGCTGAAGACTTACGCGCCCTGCTGAGTAACCGCAGCGATGTTCTCTCCCCCGCACCGAAGGACTTCGACGCGCTGGCCTCGCGCCTGACACTTCCGATGCACGTCGCGGATGCCTTGGCGGCAAGCAACGCCGAGCAGCTCGCCGCCTTGGAGGACATCGCACAACGCGGCGGCGAAGTCGACATGGTGGAAGACACCAACCCGGCAATCACGAAACAGCTCAAGGAGCGCGGCCTCGTCTTCGGCAACGCCCCGCAGGTGCGCATCGTCACCGCCGTCATGGGCTCGCTTCCCACCGGATGGTCGCTGCGCAATCAAGTCGAGTTCGACGCACAAGACATCGAAGCGCTCACTCCAGAAGAGCGCCACATCCTCGACGCTTTGGCCAAGGGCGATGGCGTGGGATACACCACTGACACCGAGCCGGATATCAACTCTGACGACCCCGCCAAGCGCCTGCTGGCCAAAGGTTTCTTGGAGCGCATCAATGCCCACTCGGTACGCCTGCCGCGCGCGCTCGCCCGTGCACTGGTTGGGGACGCAACCCCGCCCATCCCCACCACTCCTTCAGGACGCGCCGGCACCCCGGAACCGGATTCAAAGGCAGACGACGCCGGTGCCGCGGCGGGCCTCGAGGCCGTGCGCGGCATGGAGAGGCTCATCGAGTTGCTCGGTAGCCACCCGGTCGCGCTGCTCAAGGATTCTTCGGTGGGCGTTCGCCCGCTCAACCAGTTGGCGAAGGACCTCGACTTGGATAAAGAAGAAGTCGGGCGGCTTATTGCTCTAGGACACCACGCCCGGCTTCTCCACCGCGGCGAGCCGGATGGCTTAGAGGGCCATTTCCTCGCCCCCACTACCGGATCCCAGGACTGGCTCGAGGCCGATCTCGGGGAGAAGTGGCGCATTCTTCTCGACGCCTGGCGTACCTCCCCCTGGGCCACGTGGAGCGATACTCGGGTGCTCGCAGACGACAGCGCAGTGCGCCGCCTGCCGCGCTTCCGTAGCTTCGTCCTGGGTGTCTACGCTCACTCAGCAGTCGCGCTGAACAGCGAAGAGTTCTGGGAGGATCTGCGCTTTCGCTCCCCTCTCTTTGCCAGCCACACGCGCACGCTGACCATTGAGAATCTGCGCGCCGAAGCCGAATGGATCGGTGCCATTGCACTGGGCAAAGCCACCCGCGTGCTGGCTGATTCCGCCGCGGCCGCCAGCCTCGTCCCCGATACCGTCAGCGAATTCATCATCCAACAAGATCTCACCGTCCTCGTGCCCGGCCCCCTTGAGCCAGACACACACCGCACCCTCGCCTCCCTGGCGGACCTCGAATCCCCAGGCCTGGCCAGCGTGTACCGCATCAGCGAGTCCACCATTCGCCGTGGCATGGACCAGGGTCTGACCGCCCAGGAAATGACCGACTTTTTGGAAACGCATTGCCCGACGGGCGTGCCGCAGGCGTTGGGGTTTGCCATCGGGGACGTCGCCAAGCGCCATGGCACCCTCCGCAGCGGGCCAGCGCTCTCGTACCTTCGCAGCGAGGACCCCGCGCTGCTGGAGCTTGCTGTCGCATCCGTTCCCGGTCTGCGCCTGCTCGCGCCCACCGTCGCGGTATCGCAGCTGCGCGTGGGCGAGTTGCTGGAGAAGCTGCGAGCGAAGGGCCTATCCCCCACCCCGGAGGATGAATCCGGCGCTTCCCTTACCGTCGCCCCCGAGCCCTACCTTTTGCCCACGCCCCGCACGAAGCCGCGCAAGCGCGAGCCCGCCTCGGTGGAGCAGGCGCTTCAGGCTTTGCAGAAGTCAGCGCAGGATCCGAGCCAACACCAGGAGGAGGAGCCAGATCCGCTCACTCTGGCCCGCGCCGCCGCGCGCTTCCACGCCGATATCGTGATTTCCTATGCCGATAAAAGCGGCGATCTCCGCACCGTAACCGTGAAGCCATTATCAGTAGAGGGCGGCTACATTGATGCTCTAGGCACCGCAGGAAAGCCCGTGCGTTTCCCGGTTCACCGCATTTCCTCCGTCCGCTTCGCCGACAGGGATTAAGTCCCTCCCTGACGCACAGAGTAGAAAGGCCCCATCATGCCCGGACCGCTCATCGTCCAATCGGACAAGACCGTCCTCCTCGAGGTGGATCACCCCCAAGCCAACGAAGCTCGCGCAGCACTCGCGCCTTTTGCTGAGCTGGAGCGCGCGCCCGAGCACATTCACACCTATCGCATCACCCCGCTAGCCCTGTGGAATGCGCGCGCCGCCGGGCACGATGCCGAGCAAGTCGTGGACGTACTGGAGAACTACTCCCGCTTCCCGGTGCCGCAGGCGCTGCTGATCGACGTCGCCGAGACCATGTCGCGCTACGGCCGCGTGCGATTGTTGGCGCATCCGGCCCACGGCCTCATCCTCGAATCGGACGAGCCCGTCATCCTAGAGGAGCTCACGCGCACCAAAAAAGTCAGCGAACTTCTGGGCCCGCGCATTGATGACAACACTATCGCCGTGCCGCCTTCCGCACGCGGGCGGCTCAAACAAGAGCTGCTCAAAGCCAGCTGGCCCGCCGATGACCGCGCTGGCTATGTCGACGGCGAATCCCATCCCATCGCGCTGAGTACGGAGGAGGTGGACTGGCAGCTTCGCGATTATCAGCAGTACGCCGCCGATTCCTTCTGGTCCGGTGGCTCCGGCATCGTGGTCCTGCCCTGTGGCGCGGGCAAGACCATCGTGGGTGCTGCCGCCATGTCCAAAGCACAGGCCACCACGCTCATCCTCGTGACCAACACCGTAGCTGGGCGCCAGTGGCGCGATGAGCTGCTGCGGCGCACCAGCCTCACGCCGGAGGAGATCGGTGAGTATTCGGGTGAGAAGAAGGAAATCAAGCCGATCACCATCGCCACCTACCAGGTGGTCACCCGCAAGACCAAGGGCGAATACCGCGCGCTCGAGCTCTTCGATTCCCATGACTGGGGCCTCATCATCTACGACGAAGTGCACCTCCTGCCGGCCCCAGTTTTCCGAATGACCTCCGACCTGCAATCGCGCCGCCGCTTAGGACTGACCGCCACACTCATCCGCGAGGACGGCCGCGAAGGCGATGTCTTTTCGCTCATCGGTCCCAAGCGCTATGACGCGCCGTGGAAGGAACTGGAATCCGCCGGCTACATCGCCACCGCGGACTGCATCGAGGTGCGCGTGGATATGACGCAGGAGGAGCGCCTGCTCTATGCCACGGCACAGGCGCGGGAGAGGTATAGGATTGCGGCGTCGGCAAGCGCTAAGCTGCGGGCCGTCGACAAGCTGCTAAAGAAGCATGCAGGTCAGCAGGCGCTCATCATCGGCGCCTACGTGGACCAGCTGGAGGAGCTCGGTGAGCACCTAGGCGCGCCCGTCATCGACGGCAAGACCTCCACCGCCAAACGCGAAAAGCTCTTCCAGCAATTCCGCGAAGGCGAGCTTCCTACCCTGGTGGTCTCCAAAGTCGCGAACTTCTCCATCGATCTCCCCGAAGCCGCCCTGGCCATCCAGGTTTCCGGCACCTTCGGCTCCCGTCAGGAGGAGGCCCAGCGTTTGGGCCGCCTGCTGCGTCCTAAGAAGGATGGTCAGGAAGCAACCTTCTACACGTTGGTGGCGCGCGAATCGATCGACGCGGAATATGCCATGCACCGCCAGCGGTTTTTGGCCGAGCAAGGTTATGCCTACCGGCTGGTGGACGAAGTAGACTTGTGAGCTGATGAAGATTTTCAAGTTTGACGTCAACGAAGACTTTGCCAAGAAGAACAACGAGCTCCTGCGTGATTCCTCGCGCCTGCGCAATTCCGGCCTCATCATGGGCTTGGTTCTTATCCTCGGTGCCCTCGCCGTTTACTTCGGCATGGATGCCGTCTGGCGCATCACGCTGGCCGTCGGCATGGTGCTCTTCGGAATCTTTTGCGCCGTTGTTGGCATCATGGCCTCGCGAAAGGTCGGCACGGCGCAAAAGCTCTATGACTCTTATCCGCTTGCCCCGGCCGTGGTAGCGGAGGTCAACGAGCGCGACATGGTCCTCATGGCCTTGGTGAACACCAATGTTGACCCGAAGGCGCCGCCGCGGTGGGGCGCATGCCTGCGCACGGTCACGAGCATTCCAGGCATCAAGCGCACCGTGGGAACTAAGGTCCCGGTGGCCGCTGTTTCCGGCCAGCGCAGCAGCAGCGATAAAGACCATTGGCAGCAGATCACCCCGATGCCAATTGCTTGGGGCACCCCGGACGCGGAGACCGTGACGATTGCACGCAAGTCCATTCCGGAGGATCAGTGGCAGCGCCTGGAGCGCGCACGCAAGCGTCTGACTGACGTCAAGGCTACGAAGTACGATCTGTTGGTGCTGTAAATGACTGTTCACAGGCTTCAAGAATTTGGCGAAACCATCTTTGCCACCATGACCGCGCTTGCCGTGGAGCATGACGCGGTGAACTTGGGCCAGGGTTTCCCCGATAGCGATGGCCCACGGCGCATGCTGGAGATTGCCCAGGAGAATATCGCCGGCGGAAACAACCAATACGCTCCCCTACGCGGGGGCCCGGAGCTGGTCAGCGCCATCGCGGAGACCTACTCCGTGCCGCAGGATCACGTCGTGGTCACCGCCGGTGCTACCGAGGCCATCACCGCAACAGTCTTGGGCCTCGTGGAGCCCGGCCAAGAGGTCATCGTCCTCGAGCCTTATTACGACGCCTATATCGCCGCCATCGCGCTTGCCGACGCCACCCGCATCCCCGTCCCCTTGAAGGAATCCGGCAACAGCTGGGACATCGACGTTGCTGCGGTACGTGCGGCCGTGACCGATAAGACCGCCATGGTCATCATCAATACCCCGCACAACCCGACCGGCTCGGTCTTCTCCCGCGAGGCACTCACCGAGCTTGCCGAGCTCTGCGTGGAGAAAGACCTCCTTGTGTTGGCCGATGAAGTCTACGAAAACCTCACCTTAGGCAGCGCCGAGCACGTCAGCATCGCCTCCCTGCCGGGGATGGCCGAGCGCACCGTCACGGTGTCTTCTGCCGCCAAATCCTTCAACTGCACCGGGTGGAAGACCGGCTGGGCCATTGCGGAGCCTAAGCTTCTCGACGGCGTCATCAAAGCCAAGCAATTCACCACCTTCGTCTCCACCACGCCCTTCCAGCCGGCCGTGGCGCATGCCCTGCGCTATGAACAAGAATGGCTGGACGGCATGGTGTCTGAGCTTGCAGAGTGCCGCGGTATCCTAGTGGAAGGCCTAGAAAAATTGGGCTTCCACGTCCACGACACCGGCGGCACCTACTACGTGGTTGCCGATGTCTCCCCCACCGGAATGACCGGCGTGGACTTCTGCATGCAGCTGCCCGCAACAAAGGGCGTGGCAGCCATCCCGCTGGCCGCCTTCACGGACAACCCGGAACCGTGGCAGCATAAGGTTCGCTTTGCCTTCTGCAAGCGTCCCGAGGTCATTCGCGAAGCCGTGCGGCGTCTAACTGCAGAGTCCTAAGAATTCAGGCTCCTAAGCTTGCCCCTTCTGTCCTGCACATTCTTGTCTTTAACGGCTTTCAGCCCCCTACATTCCGTTCTGGCCTTTAGGAGAACCGGGTTCTACAATCAGCGCGAGTCCCGAAGCAAGGTCTGCCAGCAACTGCTTCGACGAGTCCACAGGAGCATTGAGGTAGTCGATCGTCAGCCCGTTGACCAGTGCAGTGACAAGACGAGCACCTTGCTCAGGCGACAGCCCTCGGGCCAATTTTCCGAAACGTTGCGCTGCTTCGAGACCTTCAGAAACGCGCGCCCGAAACTTCGTCACCTCGGCGTCGTATAAGTCAGCCAGCCATTCACGCGTCGAGGCAGCAGCTCCCACTATGACCCACACAGCGGAATCCTCGCGCTGGACAGGTCCAATTGGCAAAAGTTCAGCAAGACGACTGTGGAAGGCCGCGTGAAAATCCGTCGCATCGGTTTGTGTAAGGGCCCGCGACTCCTGACGCTGCAACGACCTGACAAAAGCTTTCGCGATGATGTCGTCCCGTTTACCCATCTGGTACTGGACAGTCCCAGGTGCGACGCCAGCTTCAGTGGCGACATTGCGCACGCTCAGGGCATCGAGGCCCTGGCTGACCATCACTCGAATAGCAGCATCAGCGATCATTGCGGCGGTGCCGGTGATGGGTGTGTTGCGATCAACGGACATGGAGCTCCAATCTTGCGTAGCTCAGATGCGATGAGCCATTCATAAGTGTAGTTGCACTCGCGCATTGCGCCTCGTACAATCGTACCAAGCCCGCGATTAATACGAACGTACGACGCTGGATTGAGGCCTCTTGCGAATCTAAGGTCAAACTCCCCGCAAACACCCGACTACTGGAGAATTCCATGTCAGACTTCCTTCCCCTTGCTGGCCTTGCACTCGTAGATAGTTTGAGTGCAGGAACCCTTGTCATTCCTATTGCACTGATTGTTATCTGGCGACGAGTACGTTTAGGCCTATTGGGCACCTATCTCGCTACGATCGCCACGGCCTACTGCGGCCTTGGTATTGCGCTTCTATTAGGGTTCGATGCAGCAGTATCGAGACTTTCTGGCGTAAGCGAGACTGATTGGTTCCGGTGGGTGACTCTTGTACTGGGCGCGGGGCTTTTCATCTTCGGTGCGTTCTCACCAAACCCAAAAAAGCCCGCAGCCGCGCAGACCGCCGGCCCAAAAGTACCAAAGAGTCGGGCTTCTCGCCTTGCACGGGGCGCGTCACTGAGTGCGACCGGCATGGTGGGGCTTGCGCTAGGTGCTGCCGTCGTCGAGGCTGCGACGATGTTGCCTTACCTGGGCGCAATGGGAATTATCCAGTCTATGTCTTTCGGGTTTAGCGGCAAGGTCGCGCTTATTGCGGGGTACTGCATCATCATGGTCCTACCGGCAACTCTTATGGCTGCCATTGCAGGCGCAGCGGGGCCGGCTATCTTTCCTCGTCTGGAGCGCGCCATCCGTCGGCTGGAGTATGAAGCGAAAGTGACGTTGCTGTGGATCGCGGCAATTGTGGGAGTCTACATGGCGGCATCGAGTGCACAAGGGCTCGGATTGATCGGTTGAGTGCCGGGCTGAACGTTGAGCGATAGCGCCGATTGAAGAGCCCCTTCCTGCAGAGCTAGCCCCCCGACCCGTCATAACGGCGGCCGAGAGCTACGTCTTCTTCATCCCCTATCCGATGCCTACCAAGGCGGCAACAGTTGGGAGAAAGAAGAAAATCAGCGCGCCGCCGATTATGTCGAAGCTGACGCCTGTGCGGATCATACGCGCGATGGAAACGCAGCCGGAGCCGTAAACGATGGCATTTTGCCGCGTGGAAATTGGAAGCATAAAGCCAAAGGATGCGCCGAAGGAAGCGGCCATCGCCGGATAACAGGGTCCACTCCCGCAGCCATGGCGAGTGGAACAACAATCGGCACAGTGACAGCCGCCGCGGTATTACTTGTGGTCTCAGAGATGAGGATGGCCAGCAACACCGCCATGGCAGTGATGACCAAGGCACTAGATACGCCCAACATATTGTTGAGTCCGGAACCGATAGTTTCTGCTAGACCGGAGCTGCCCAGCATAGCACCGAAGATCATGCCGCAACCAAACAATATGATGGTGCCCCAGTCAATCTTGGCCGCATCTGACCAGTCCAGGGTGTACTGCAGCTTCTTGGATTCAACGGGCAGCGAGCCCATATGACTACTTGTTCAAGCCGGTGAGAATCCAAGCACTACCCGGACTATCCAGAGAAAAACTGAGAGCCACTGTCGTTGACTCCATGATTAAAGAAGACGGACTTGATGGAGAACACAGATCAAGAGCCTGTCGAGAGAACTTCACCCATTTCTCGCTGTCGCCCTTTCCTCTAAGAAAGAGGAAGTTTTCATGATCGGAGAAGCCGTGTTCTGGAACAGGGGGATCATCAGCCATAAGTGTTTCTTTGACTGTTTGATACGGAGTGTATGGGCACACGAGCGAAAACTCAGTCCACTCTGGTCCGTAGAGTTCCTCCAGTGTGATGGACTCAGTAACGGGGGTTTCATGTCCCGATCGTCCTACGGACGCGAGATGAGAAGCCAATGGGTCATCAAAACTACAAGAGGAGAGTAATAGGGAAACAATACTAGTGAGCCCTATCTGCGCCATCATGCGTCTCATTAACATAACCCCCTTCTCCTAGGAAAGTGTAGATAGCAGTCCAATTCTAGCCCAGAGGGCGCACTGGTTCAGAGCAGAAGCTTCGTCGCCACTACTTGCGAAAGCAGATCCAAGAAATCGACCTTGGGCATTGTTATACAAGTCCACGTTGGTCTCATCCGCTGGCCCCTGAGCGACAGTTTCGTGGTTAGTAGCAATGCGTTCAGCTGCACCTGCACCGATTCTCATCGTCATCAGGGCATTCCACAAGCAGTGCCGAAAAGCATCGCCCTTTCCATTGCGGAGTGATGTGGCGCCAGGAAACCGGTTCTGCGCTTCCATACTCGCGGTGGTGGCTGCCTGATTGGCGATGCCGCATGATACTACGTCGACCAGCGCGATGCAGGACAGCATTTCAAAGCCCTGGATATATATCCGGTAGGGGTCCGACTGGGCGGTCGCAAAAGGCGCTACCTGAAGATTTGAAGCGTCCTGGGTTTAGTTCCGCTTCTTTTACGGCCCTGTGTTGATGGGCTGGGTGAGATAGTACTCGGTTTCTACTTCTTGTGGGGTGGCCGTAGTCCAATGCTTCGTGAAGCCGCTTAGTGTTCCACCAATGCACCCACCGCAAGGTGGCCAGTTCGACTTCTCCGACCGATGTCCACGGGCCTTGGGCATGAATCAGTTCCGCCTTGTAGAGACCATTGACTGTTTCGGCTAGTGCATTGTCATAAGAATCGCCGACTGTCCCCACACTCGGCCGGATTCCGGAATCCGCGAGAGCGGTGGAATACTTCAGTGACACGTACTGGCTGCCCCGATCACTGTGGTGAATCAGCTGGTTTCCATGGATTCGCCCTGCAGTCGTTAACGCATGCTCCAAGGCCTCCATGGGTAGCGCATCGGTGCGCATCGTCGAGCGTGTAGCAACACCAACAATCTTTCGACTGTAGACATCCACGACAAACGCGGTGTAGGCGAATCCTGACAGGGTGCGAACGTAGGTAATGTCGGCAACCCACAACCTTCCTGGTGCTTGTGCACGAAAGTTTCGCTGCACTAGGTCTGGGCGATGATCCGGTTTCTTCGGGCTAGTCGTTGTCACGGGGGTTCGTCCACGTCTGCGGCCGGAAACACCAGCTAGCTTCATCAGTCGTGCAGTCTTGTCGCGGCCGATATGAAAGCCTTCACGGTTCATCGCGTGTCACATTTTGCGGATGCCGTAGACCGAGAAATTCTGCGCATGCACACGTTGTATCTCTGGGATGAGAAGGCTATCGCTTAAGGTCCTTGCGCTGGGAACGCGTGTGGTGGCTTTGCGGTAGCCGCGTGAGGTGATGAATCCACGATCTGCTTGTTTAAGGACTCGGCAGATGGCCTCGACCCCAAACTGATCCTTATACGCGTCGATGTAAGAGATCATTTGGTCGTGGGTCGGTCGAGTTCCGCTGCGAAAAAAGCCGAAGCAGTCTTAAGAATCCCGTTTGCTCGCTTCAGCTCACGGTTTTCGCGGCGCAAACGCTTGAGCTCTTCTTCCATCGTTTCGCCGCCTGAAGCGCCAGAGTCATCACGTACTGAAGCGCTGTCACGGTACCAAGCCCGCAACGTATGGTGAGACACTCCAAGCAGCTCACCGACCTCCGTGTAGGCACGTTGCAGTGAGCAGGACTCCAGGCGGACCATTTCGATGATCTGATGGACCGCCTTCTCCTTGAACTCAACGGAATACTTTCTAGGCATAGTTCAATCCTTCCTTAGCTGAGGTAGGAACTAAACCCAGAACGCTTCAATTGATGTCAGTGACCCTGGACGCTTCACCTGGGACAAATAGCGCGTATGAACGGTGCAGGGATCCATTGCGGTCCATAAGCGCAGACGTGGATGTGCAGCACGCAGGTCTGTGTTTTCGGGTCAGTGCTTGTAGGCTGTGTGCGAAAACGACGAAGAAGCCCGTCACCGTTGAGTTGTTGCTCAAGGGTGACGGGCTTGTTGTATTGAGTTGTTTGTTGTTGTTTGGTGTCGGCGGTTTCTTACTCTCCCACAACCTCCCGGTTGCAGTACCA
>NZ_JASPKB010000017.1:0-1328 GCF_030232515.1 Corynebacterium sp. MSK004
GTTGGAAAGTTTTTTCGGTGCAAGATGAGCTCGCGGCCTATCAGCTTGTTGGTGGGGTAATGGCCTACCAAGGCGTCGACGGGTAGCCGGCCTGAGAGGGTGTACGGCCACATTGGGACTGAGATACGGCCCAGACTCCTACGGGAGGCAGCAGTGGGGAATATTGCACAATGGGCGGAAGCCTGATGCAGCGACGCCGCGTGGGGGATGACGGCCTTCGGGTTGTAAACTCCTTTCGACAGGGACGAAGCTTTTTGTGACGGTACCTGTATAAGAAGCACCGGCTAACTACGTGCCAGCAGCCGCGGTAATACGTAGGGTGCGAGCGTTGTCCGGAATTACTGGGCGTAAAGAGCTCGTAGGTGGTTTGTCGCGTCGTCTGTGAAATTCCGGGGCTTAACTTCGGGCGTGCAGGCGATACGGGCATAACTTGAGTGCTGTAGGGGAGACTGGAATTCCTGGTGTAGCGGTGAAATGCGCAGATATCAGGAGGAACACCGATGGCGAAGGCAGGTCTCTGGGCAGTTACTGACGCTGAGGAGCGAAAGCATGGGTAGCAAACAGGATTAGATACCCTGGTAGTCCATGCCGTAAACGGTGGGCGCTAGGTGTAGGGGGCTTCCACGTCTTCTGTGCCGTAGCTAACGCATTAAGCGCCCCGCCTGGGGAGTACGGCCGCAAGGCTAAAACTCAAAGGAATTGACGGGGGCCCGCACAAGCGGCGGAGCATGTGGATTAATTCGATGCAACGCGAAGAACCTTACCTGGGCTTGACATACACCAGATTGCTGCAGAGATGTAGTGTCCCTTGTGGTTGGTGTACAGGTGGTGCATGGTTGTCGTCAGCTCGTGTCGTGAGATGTTGGGTTAAGTCCCGCAACGAGCGCAACCCTTGTCTTATGTTGCCAGCATTTGGTTGGGGACTCATGAGAGACTGCCGGGGTTAACTCGGAGGAAGGTGGGGATGACGTCAAATCATCATGCCCCTTATGTCCAGGGCTTCACACATGCTACAATGGTCGGTACAACGCGCAGCGACACTGTGAGGTGGAGCGAATCGCTGAAAGCCGGTCTTAGTTCGGATTGGGGTCTGCAACTCGACCCCATGAAGTCGGAGTCGCTAGTAATCGCAGATCAGCAACGCTGCGGTGAATACGTTCCCGGGCCTTGTACACACCGCCCGTCACGTCATGAAAGTTGGTAACACCCGAAGCCAGTGGCCTAAACTTGTTAGGGAGCTGTCGAAGGTGGGATCGGCGATTGGGACGAAGTCGTAACAAGGTACCCGTACCGGAAGGTGCGGGTGGATCACCTCCTTTCTAAGGAGC
>NZ_JASPKB010000017.1:1428-4350 GCF_030232515.1 Corynebacterium sp. MSK004
TGGGGTGTTACCCTTCAGTGAATTCATAGCTGTTGTGGGGGTTTACGCGGGGAAGTGAAACATCTCAGTACCCGTAGGAGAAGAAAATAAAATATGATTCTGCTAGTAGTGGCGAACGAACGTGGATGAGGCTAAACCGTGTGCATGTGATACTTGGTAGGGGTTGTGTGTGCGGTGTTGTGGGCCCCAATGTGAATCAGCTACCACTGGTTTGCTTGTGTGTTGTTGTTAGGTGAAGTGGTGTGGAAACGCCGACCGTAGAGGGTGATAGTCCCGTAGTTGAAGGCTTCAATGCATGGGTTGTTGGGTTGCCCGAGTAGCAGCGGGCTCGTGGAATCTGCTGTGAATCTGCCGGGACCACCCGGTAAGCCTAAATACTCAGTGTGACCGATAGTGTATGAGTACCGTGAGGGAATGGTGAAAAGTACCCCGGGAGGGGAGTGAAATAGTTCCTGAAACCATGTGCTTACAATCCGTCAGAGCACCTGTATGTGTGTGATGGCGTGCCTTTTGAAGAATGAGCCTGCGAGTCAGCGGCATGTCGCGAGGTTAACCCGTGTGGGGTAGCCGTAGGGAAACCGAATCCTCATGGGGTGTTTAGTGGCATGTCCTGGACCCGAAGCGGGGTGATCTACCCATGGCCAGTGTGAAGCAGTAGTAAGATGCTGTGGAGGCGCGAACCCACGTAGGTTGAAAACTGCGGGGATGAGCTGTGGGTAGGGGTGAAAGGCCAATCAAACTCCGTGATAGCTGGTTCTCCCCGAAATGCATTTAGGTGCAGCGTCGCATTAGCTTGGTGGAGGTAGAGCTACTGGTTGGTTGAGCGGGACTACAATCTTAGCAATGTCAGCCAAACTCCGAATGCCACTAATTGTGTTGTGCGGCAGTGAGACTGTGGGGGATAAGCTTCATAGTCGAGAGGGAAACAGCCCAGATCGCCGGTTAAGGCCCCTAAGGGTGTGCTAAGTGGAAAAGGATGTGGGATCGCGAAGACAGCCAGGAGGTTGGCTTAGAAGCAGCCATCCTTGAAAGAGTGCGTAATAGCTCACTGGTCGAGTGGTCCTGCGCCGACAATGTAGTGGGGCTCAAGCACACCGCCGAAGCCGCGGCAATACTTTATGTGTTGGGTAGGGGAGCGTCGTGCATGTGTTGAAGCGTTACCGTGAGGCGGCGTGGAGTGTGTGCGAGTGAGAATGCAGGCATGAGTAACGAATTGGAAGGTGAGAATCCTTCCCGCCGGATGACTAAGGGTTCCTGGGTCAAGTTCGTCTTCCCAGGGTGAGTCGGGACCTAAGGCGAGGCCGACAGGCGTAGTCGATGGATAACCAGTTGATATTCTGGTACCCGTATATCCGCGCCCATGATAAAGCACTGATACTAACCACCGCGGATGCGAATCGTTGTGTTCTTTGAGCACGTTGGTTTGTTGATGTCGTGGGGCCTGATGTGTGGTTCAAGTGATGGGGTGACACAGTGTAGTAGCCATGCCGCTTAGTGGATTGTTGGTGTAAGCGTGTGAGGTGGTGTGTAGGCAAATCCGCACACCGTGTACCTGAGGCGTGATGCGTAGCCCGAATGTGGGTGAAGTTGGTGATCTAGTACTGTCGAGAAAAGCCTCTAGCGATGTGGATGTATGGCCCGTACCCTAAACCGACACAGGTGGTCAGGTTGAAAATACTAAGGCGTTCGGGTGAACTGTGGTTAAGGAACTCGGCAAAATGCCCCCGTAACTTCGGGAGAAGGGGGACCACACGACTTTGACACTTCTTGCAAGTGTTGTGGGTTGTGGGGTCGCAGAGAATAGAGGGAAGCGACTGTTTATCAAAAACACAGGTCCATGCGAAGACGTTAAGTTGATGTATATGGACTGACGCCTGCCCGGTGCTGGAAGGTTAAGAGGACCGGTTAGTCACCTTTGGTGGCGAAGCTGAGAATTTAAGCCCCAGTAAACGGCGGTGGTAACTATAACCATCCTAAGGTAGCGAAATTCCTTGTCGGGTAAGTTCCGACCTGCACGAATGGCGTAACGACTTCTCTGCTGTCTCAACCACAGGCCCGGTGAAATTGCACTACGAGTAAAGATGCTCGTTACGCGCGGCAGGACGAAAAGACCCCGGGACCTTCACTATAGCTTGGTATTGGTGTTCGGTTCGGTTTGTGTAGGATAGGTGGGAGACTTTGAGACGTGTGCGCCAGCACGCGTGGAGTCGTTGTTGAAATACCACTCTGATCGGATTGGATACCTTAACCTTGGCCCATGATCTGGGTTGGGGACAGTGCCTGGTGGGTAGTTTAACTGGGGCGGTTGCCTCCCAAAATGTAACGGAGGCGCCCAAAGGTTCCCTCAGCCTGGTTGGCAATCAGGTAGCGAGTGTAAGTGCACAAGGGAGCTTGACTGTGAGACAGACATGTCGAACAGGGACGAAAGTCGGGACTAGTGATCCGGCACCTACTTGTGGATGTGGTGTCGCTCAACGGATAAAAGGTACCCCGGGGATAACAGGCTGATCTTCCCCAAGAGTCCATATCGACGGGATGGTTTGGCACCTCGATGTCGGCTCGTCGCATCCTGGGGCTGGAGTAGGTCCCAAGGGTTGGGCTGTTCGCCCATTAAAGCGGCACGCGAGCTGGGTTCAGAACGTCGTGAGACAGTTCGGTCTCTATCCGCCGCGCGCGTTGAAACTTGAAGAAGGCTGTCCCTAGTACGAGAGGACCGGGACGGACGTACCTCTAGTGTGCCAGTTGTTCCGCCAGGAGCATCGCTGGTTGGCTACGTACGGAAGGGATAACCGCTGAAAGCATCTAAGCGGGAAGCCTGTTTTAAGATGAGGTTTCATTTGAGGTCCCCCAAAGACGATGGGGTTGATAGGCCAGACCTGGACGCACTGCAAGGTGTGAAGGCTACTGGTACTAATAGACCAA
>NZ_JASPKB010000018.1:0-3847 GCF_030232515.1 Corynebacterium sp. MSK004
AAGACACCGCTACCGGATACTCACTCAGGCGCTACCAGATACTCACCACACCGCTACCATTTCAGTCTTCTGAACAGAGATACCATGCGACAGCACGGTCGACATGATCACAAATGTTCCACCCATTCCTGGCTACCTCTTAGCCAAACAGCTCATGGGATATCTCGCTGTCCGCAGTCGTATCGACAATAGTCGCCTACGACTGCGGGAAACTCGGCCTACGTGGTTAAGAAGAAGACCTCGAGTTCGTTGCCATGCCTCAACAACAGACCACGCGCAACCCTAGGATTTGCAATACCAGCCGAAGAAATGGCCGAACTCCTAGGCTATGCCAACGAAATCTAAAACCGTGTATCCGCGACCACTAGAATCTGCCACCTGCGCATGAGGAGAAGTCCCCTGGATGATGACATCCAGGGGACTTCCCAATGGCGGAGGATAGGGGATTTTTCCGCACCCGGCTTGAACTGGACTTTTGTGGAGTTTTTCTAAAAAGGGGATCTCAGGAGGGATATTCGGTGGATAGGTATGGCGTTACCTGACGTCTTTCCTGCTGCTTGATTTGGGGGGGGGGATCAACGGGACTCGAATTTTTTTCGTTCAATGAGGATTAACCCCGGTAGTGTTAAAGGTAGTCCATTTAATGTCGAAAGTACTAGGAGATGAGCAAGCCAAAGGATCAACGCTACGTCCACAAGCCAATTGATAGGTTCGGTTTCGTTGTAGATGTCGGCTACTACAAGCCAAATGGAGAATGGGTTCCTGCGCCTCGGATCAAGGGGTTCATGAATTACGGCGGTCTACTCTCAGGGCCTCGTTGGGGTTATGACAAGGTCACCGGGATTCGGTACGTATTTTGGCTGAACGGTAACAACGGGGAAGAGCCAGAGTTCTTGGATGGATGGGACGGCCATGGACAGTGACGATCTGAAGCTTTCCAAGGCCGCTTCCGAATACATTGAACGGCGGGCGGCATTCTGGCTTCTGGAAAATAATCCCGACCTCGGCTCGCGCGATATCAACGATGCTGCGCTGAATGAGTGTCTTGAAACTCTTTACGGTGAATGGGTGGAACTTGCAAAGCCTGCCGTCGAGACGGTCAATGAGTTTGTCGGCTTTGACATTCGGCTCTGCATCAATGTTGGCCGCATCCGCGAAGACTTAGCTTTCCTGCAGGGAATGGCGCTCAGTTAGTTGGATACGTCTGTATAAAACCTTGATTAGCCAGTCGGAATGCCGACGACGAGTCGTTGAAGCATGGATGGAGTGTCGGAAAGTCTTTGTACGGTACAAAACACAGAATCTATGTGTTGGTGGAAGTGCCCTAAAGGACGGAGTGCAAACAGGGGAACGAAAGCTGTGGGGAGATGCGAGGTCTATGAGTCTGCCGTATTCGTCGTCATCGCAGGTTGATGATATGTTCAGCGAGGGGAAGAAAAGTTGATTTTACCAGTTGGGAGCCGGTAAAATTTAAGTGTTTCCCTAATGGATAGGACGTTCTCTCATGGCTCTCTCGACTAGACTGCTCGCCGTTCTCTCGGCTGTTACGCTTTCCGTTTCTGGTGCCGCGGTTCCGGCGGCACAGGCATCGCTGACTCAGGACCACCCGATCATCTCCCAAGGTGACGCTATTGGATCAACGAATGGACATGGATGCACTATTGGCTATAACGACATCAAGAACAACCGCTCATATATCGCAGCACATTGTGCTGATGAGGGCGAGACTTTTACCGTTTTAGCGAAGGATCTTTCTGACCTGTGGGAATCGGTTGGTGAGTTTCACATCAACCCTTCCTACAACGCCGAAGCGGCGGCTCAGGATTGGGGCTATATTCAGTGGAAGCCCGGCGAGGTCGAACTCGAGCCCAATGTCTTTTCAGATGACACCATCGTTCCGCTTACTTCGCTAGAAATGGGAGATCCGATCTGCTTCCATGGTAAGAGCACACATTTCAATGACTCCACGGGAGTAACGTGCGGGAAATATATGGGAGCCTTCGGCGGCACCTTTTTTGCTGATTTTGGCACCGCCGGGGAGCAGGGAGATTCTGGGGCACCGATGTGGGCACCTGGTAAAGGCTTCGTGGGCGTTCTTTCTGGTGACCAGTACTCAATCCTCAACGGTGTCCAGTACAAGACACGTGCTATTCGTGGAGCCGTAATCAATGATTCCAGGGAAAAGTCATATTCGTCCGATGATCTTTCAGATCTTTTCGCGGCGTACGAAGACTTCCTCAATCCGAAGCCGACCACGACATCCAAGCCAGAACCAGCTCCGGCAACCACAACCTCGAAGCAGAGCGAGCCGACTACCAACCCCGTCCCAAAGCCGGCTGAGCCGAGCAACGGCGGTTCATCTACTGGCGGCATCATCGGCATTATTGTGGGGCTGCTAGCCTTGCTTGGAATTGGTAGTGCAGCGGCATACTTTTTCCGCTA
The DNA here is from genome assembly GCF_030232515.1 of Corynebacterium sp. MSK004. Lineage (NCBI taxonomy): Bacteria > Bacillati > Actinomycetota > Actinomycetes > Mycobacteriales > Corynebacteriaceae > Corynebacterium > Corynebacterium sp. MSK004. The sequence goes on from NZ_JASPKB010000018.1 coordinate 2,443, forward strand.
AGTTCTTATTCCCTAAAGAGCCCCCCCCTTGCTGACTTATACATTGCTGGGGGCTTCACGCTGTCGTGGCTTCGGCTACAACTTCATGAGCCACTCCTTCACCGCCGCGAACCCCGTCACTTGCCACGCCGGTAATCTATCCCCCTCTCGCTCCGCTGCCACAGCACTTTGAATCAGCCAATGCAGATAGTTACGCCGCAGCTCTGTATGCCACAACTCCAGCTCCCCTCCGGCAAGGCCAGCTGGGTTATACGGGAACGTCAACAGGACTTCTGGGGACTGCACCCCGTATTCCTTGAGCGCTCCACGCCCCTCCATCGCTGAACGCTCATCGTTCATGGCCCACAGGAACAAATCCTCGATGATACCGCCGCAAAAAGAAGCCAGCTCTCGATCCTCGACCTCGGCTGTCACCCGCGCTACGATTCGCTGGGCTTGACCAGATTCATACAGTCCCGTCCAACCGCCGAACATGTCCCACTCGTTATGCAAAGCGCGATTCAGGTCAGTGATAAGTACCTTGGCTCCTGGGTGGTGTTGCTCCATCAGGTCGAGATCCACGTGTGGGAGGTACGGCCAGTACCGTCGAGCCGTGAGCAGATCAATCATCGCCACGGTGTCGGGTGGGAACTCGGATCGTGGGATTGCAGCTTTGGTCTCGGCTCCAATGATCCAGAAACCCTCGCGCGTAAACAGTGATGCGGGCATGCATGCTCCTGATTCTGAGGAGCGTGGACAAGAGGCAGTTTGCTCGTTCATCAGCTGAATTCTGATGCGTTAACTATTCGCGCATGCTCCAATTCATTAGACCGGCAGATTTGGGAGCGCTCTGTTTGAAATGCATTCAAATGGGGAACTCCGAAGCAACGCGAACCGTCCTGTGGCCTAGTGAACCGTGGGCAGGGTTGTGAAATGAGTCTTAGACGTATTGCTGCCAATATTCTTCGTCCCGGTGGCCGTGGTTGTAGTAGCAAGTGGAATTATTCACCCGGCACCACTTGGCTAGGTTCTTTGCTGATTCGGACTTTTCTTCGGGATCTTTGGTCTCGTCAAAGATGGTCATCCAGAAATAGGATTCGTCTTTGTGGCCGTGGTTGTAGTAGTAGGTTTTGTCGTTGATGCGGCACCATTTTGCCATGGTGCGTGCCATCTCGAAACGTTCGTCTGGGTCTTTGGTCTCGTCAAAGATGGTCATCCAGAAATAGGATTCGTCTTTGTGGCCGTGGTTGTAGTAGTAGGTTTTGTCGTTGTCGCGGCACCATTTTGCCATGGTGCGTGCCATCTCGAAACGTTCGTCTGGATCTTTGGTCTCGTCAAAGATGGCCATTGCGGACCTGACCCCTGTTTGGTAGACACCTGATATCCAGCCCAGTTGGGTTGGGAAGAAAGGTAATCTACCACCATG
>NZ_JASPKB010000019.1:0-1645 GCF_030232515.1 Corynebacterium sp. MSK004
TGTTATGTCCATAGGGTTTTTGGACATGGAGTCCGGTGTCTTTTTGGACACGGAATCCATGGAGGTCTTGGACACTTCTAGCGGTTTATGGTTGTTGCCTGCGTTTGGGCCGGGGTTTGGATAGTTTCGGGTTCATCCGTGGTGGTTGGCGGTGTTTCATTCCTTCAACGAGGTTGATGTTGATCTGGCCACCTGGTGGCCTGTGGCTCAACGTGATCGGCAGTGGCACGCTGAAGAGGAATTCACCGTCATGGGCCGTGTAGAACTCCGCAACGTTATCGGCTGTGACTGTGGAGTAGAGTCTGCGGTTTTTAAACCTCAGACCGATGTAGAGACCGAAGCCGCACACGCGTACAACGCCATCTTTGCTTACGCAGAGTTGGTCTGGGATGCCCCAGTGGTTTGTTGATTGTGTCGTCAGCGCCGTTAGTGTTGGGGTATCGGTGGGAGGTATGCCTTGCAAAGCTGCCATGTCATCGGTGTTGGCCTCGTGTGAAGTTGCCGCTTCCGCGGGGCCGTTGAGCTTTTCGGATACTGCTTGTGGGTTGTGTGCTTGGTTATAGGCGACTATGCGGGCCCAGACCTGCTCGGGATCGAGTGGATGCTGAGGTGATGGTGCTTTGGGGAAGGTATCGAAAGCTTGGCGTGGGGTGATGTGCATTTTGCCGATAAGCAGTGATTGGTGCCGTCGTCGTTCGTTGTAGACCTGGCGGTATTCAGCCAGATATGTGTTGACCTCAGCAAGGCTGACTGGGTGGCGTGCATCGAGGAACTGGGTCAACGTGCGGTGAGAGCGCTCGTCTTTTCCCTGGGTTGTCGGGGCGAAACCAGCAATAGCAAGAACACCTTGGCTGGCGAGCCAGGTTTCAGTAGCAGAGAGAAAGCCACGGTGGTAGGTGGCGAACGCATCGCCATTGTCGGAAAGGATTTCTTGAGGTTTGCCGTAGGCAGCGAACGCTGCGGCCAGTACGGCGCGTGCGTCAGTACCGTTTTCTGGCAGGGCGAACGCTGTGGTTCCGACATCGAATCTGCTGGCATCATCGATAATCTGGTAAATCGTGACATGTGTGTGGGCATGGTCAAAGAGGCGATAGACCAGTCCATCGATTTGCCAGAGTTCACCGACGCGATCACGGGCGAAGCGCTTATAGGAGCTGCGTGGCCGTTTGCGGGCATTGGCATCAACAAACCCCAGTTCATGCAGCCACGAGGCGATTGTAGAACGCGATGGGGTGTAATCTGCGCCTACAGTGTCGAACAAAAAGTAGTAGATCGACCAAGGCCCATAATCCAAGCCTTGCTCCATTAACTGTTGTCTGGCGTGGACGACTGCGATTTTATCGGCCTCGTCAAACTTCTTAATCGGATTCTTCGGGGCAGTCGAATCCGGCACAATGCCTGCGCGGCCCTTCTGCTCTATCCGGTGTTTGATGTTGTGGTACGTCTGCCGCGAGATTCCTAATTCTTTGCAAAACTGTGTGACCGTCTTGCCGTCACGAACGGGATCGAAATCTGCGACCTTTCTACGCTTATGCAATGGAATAGCCATCCGGCTATTCCACCGCCGCAAACGTCCAAAAAGCCACTAGACATCCCGTCCAAAAACATCCTGGACTCCGTGTCCAAAAAGTCGCTAGACATCACA